>CAZBVY010000036.1:0-6317 GCA_964495475.1 uncultured Pseudomonadales bacterium | reverse complement strand
GTCGTCCCATGCTGGATGACGCCACTATTGAAAAAAACTTTCAAGAATGGAAAAAGCAAGCTAGCAAAATTTTAAATTTTAAGATGATTGAAGTGCGTCACAATGGCGATTGGCTAGATAAGCTCAACTATGCTGAAATTGTTAAATTGATGGCTAAAACCACCGTACAACAGCTCATTGAAAGAGACATGTTTCAAAAAAGACTCAAAGATGGCTTACCCATTTTTGGTCACGAAATTATTTATCCATTACTTCAGGGTTATGACTCTGTGGTTATGGATGTCGATTTGGAAATTGGTGGCACCGATCAAACCTTCAACATGTTGATGGGCCGTCATTTGCAACAACAATATAACGGTCATGAAAAATGGGTACTGAGTACTCCACTTATTGAAGGTACTGACGGTCGTAAAATGAGTAAAAGTTTTAATAATTATGTTGCTTTAACTGACGAACCAAATCAAATGTATGGGAAATTAATGAGTATTAAAGATGAACTAATCATTAAATATTTTGAGGTTCTCACAGATGTTGGTATGGATGAAATTGCTAATATGGCAGAAGCTATAAAAAATGGTGCTAACCCTATGGATTTTAAGAAAAAATTAGCTTCAACTATTACCGAAATGCTACATGACAAATATAAAGCTTATGAAGCTTCTATGTTTTTTACCAAGACCATACAAAATAATGAGATGCCTGATGAAAATTTGTTCAAAGATCTAGCTATCCAAACTATTACTAAGACTAGTGGGGAAAAAGTCAAAACTATTACACCTAATGCAAAGTTTGGCTCTACTGAACTTAATCGTTTAATTAAACAAGGAGCGATTCGCATTTTGCCAGATGGTAAAAAGGTTGAAAGTAGAGAAGAATTTTTAAATTTGACGACTGGAACTAAAATACAAATTGGTAAACGTGATTGGTATAAAATTAAAGTAGAAAATTAAATTATTAAACTATGACTAGAAAACAAAGAGAGAGATTTGTTAAATTTTTTGCCATTTTTGCTATCATTGCCATGCTACTTGGTGGTATAGCCAGCGCCTTGCTAGTGTTTGTGTCTTAAAAAAATAAAAAAACTACAAATTTTATAAAAGATTTTTTGTACTTTAAATTGAGCCCATTGAAGTCGCTGAGCACAAACTACAACTTTAAAAAAGCAATTTAACAGCGACTTCACTGAGTGAGAAGAAGATAGTTAACTAAAAAGAAACAATTAGTTCAGTTGAAAGTGGCTCAATTTGAAGTACAAGAAATGATGAATTATGTACCAGCTTCAAGATTCAGTTTTAGTTGTTAAAGGCATCGGTACTAATTTACAAAAAAGTCTTCAAGATTATCAAATTGAAAATATTTTAGATTTATTACTGTATTTACCCTTACGCTATGAAGATCGTTCTGCAATTACAACGATTACTGAAATCAAAAAGCTCGGTGTTGAAAAAACACAAATACAAAAAAGCTCTGAAAATCAAAAAGTTAAAACTAATTTTGTAACTACTAAAGCCAGGGTTGTGAAATGGAATGAGTATCGAAAAGGCAGATTATTAATTAGTCGCGCCAGCATCGCCGATGAAAGTGACCAGATCAATTGCATTTGGTTTAATAATAAATTTCTCAAAAATAAAATTATTGTTGGACAGGAATATTTTTTTTCTGGCAATCTTAAAGAAGGCAACTTAATGCAAGCCACTGTCGAAAAAATCAGTGATGATCATGAAAACATTCACACTGGAAGATTGGTGCCAATTTATTCACAATTAGCAGATTTTAAACAAGGTAGTCTACGTAGAATTTTGGCAGAAATCATTTCTAAATTGCATCAAAGTGGAGAACTAGAACAAGTTTTTAAAGATTTGCATTTTCCTTCTAGTATTGATCATATTATTACTGCTAGAGAAAGATTGGCCTTAGAAGAAATTTTATATTTTATGCAGATTTCAGCTCAAAATAAAAGAGAGCACCAAAAGAAAAATAGTCGTTTTCAATTATCATCAACAATAAAAAATCAAATTCCTAAACTACCCTTTGAGCTAACTACATCACAACAAAAAGCCATTCAAGAAATTTTAATTGATCTACAAAACAAAGTTCCTATGAATCGTCTTTTGGTTGGTGATGTGGGTAGTGGCAAAACTATTGTGGCTGCTATTCCCGCCAGCCTTATGGTCAACGCTGGACAAAATGTTTGTTTAATAGTTCCAACTAAAATTTTAGCCAAGCAACATTATCAAAATCTTGCCAAGCTTTTTAAAAATATTAATTTCACTTTGTTAGATTCGCAAAGTAAACTTGAAAAAATAGAACAAGGCACTTTTTATATTGGTACCCATGCTTTGCTTAATCAATTAAATAAAATTAAACCTAGTTTAGTTATTTATGATGAGCAACAACGTTTTGGAGTAAAACATCGACAGCTAGAAGAATATTTAGAACAAAAAAAAGATTATCCACATCTTCTTAGTATGACCGCTACACCAATTCCACGTACATTAATGTTAAGCATCTTTAGCCATTTAGAAATGAGTTATCTTGATCAAATGCCTAACTCTAGAAAAATGGCGACCACTTGGTTAATTCCGCAATTTAAAAAACAAAAAGCGTTGGAATGGCTTACTAAAGAACTGCTCAATACTACCACTCACAAAAAACAAGCATTAATAGTTTGTCCATTTATTAATCCATCTTCTTATAAAGCAATGGAAAATGTGTCTGCAGTCAAAGAAAGTTTTGAATTTATCAATCAAGAACTTAAACAAATTTATCAAAAGTTAAAAATTGATAAAAAGTATCAATTAAAAATTGGCGTGCTACATTCCAAACTCACTAAATTAGAGCAGTTAAAAATTATTCAAGAAGTTTACGATCAAAAAATTCAAATTTTAATCAGCACTCCTATGATTGAAGTGGGGGTCGATTTGCCAAATGCAGATATCATGATCATTCAATCAGCTGAACGTTTTGGATTATCTAGTTTACATCAATTACGTGGTCGCGTTGGACGTCAGGGACAAGATAGTTACTGCTTATTATTTAGTTCTGCTAATTCTACTCAAAATCAAGATAATAATCTTCGTTTGAAAAAATTTTGCCAAGAAAAAGATGGTTTAAAATTAGCACAAATTGATCTAGAAAATAGGGGAGCTGGCGATATCTTGGGCTATCAACAAAGCGGTTTAAATAACTTAGTTTTTGCTTCTTGGACCAATAGCCAAATCATTAAACAAGCTCAAGAAAAGTTGAAAAAAGAACCAAACTATCAATCTTTTTTAACCAATTATTTGCAAAAGCAAAATTCTGTGCAAATCATTGAATCAATTGGCAACTAAAACTTGCTTGCAACTCATAAACTCTGCTATTATTGATTAGCATGCAAAAAAACATCCGAATGAAATCTTCATCCAAACAATCTGGACAGGTTGGGGTAATAGTTTTATTAATTTCAGCTATCATTTTGGTCATTGGTCTCTCAATCGCCAATCGCACCATTAAAGAAACTCAGAGTACTGTTGCACAAGAGGATAGTGCTAGAGTTTTTAGTACTGCTGAATCAGGTGTGCAACAAGCCTTAGGAAATATTTTCCAATTTGAAAGTGACCAAAACGCCACTTTGCCAACAGATTTCTCATTTGAAGATGCCAATCTTAATCAAGTCAGTATTACATCTGAACAAGATTATGAAGCATTTTTACCAGAAAAAAGTGTTTTGGAAGTTAAAATTGTCAGCGGACAAACTGGAAGCATTAATTTTAATTGGTCAAAAAGTACTTGCGAACAGGGAGCAACTAATTTACTTGTCAGTCATTATTTTTTAAATGCTGGAGTTTATGATACCAATTATTATTTAATTGGTAATTGTCCTAACTACAGCGATCAAAATTTAATCAGCGCCGATGTTTCAACCATGACTGGTTATAATTTTGCCTACAGCATTCCTGTTTCAGCTGAAAATAATCAAGGTGCTTTTTTAAGAATTATTCCTTTAATTAGAGGAACAGATCTACATGTTGGCGCTACTACCGGTTTAATTTCTAATGCTCAATATACCATTCTGTCTCTTGCCCAAATGCCAGATGGGTCCAGTGCTAAAGCCATTGAAGTTACTAGATCAATTCCTAGTGCTCCAGCTTTCATGGATTTTGCTTTAGTGAGTGGAGGAAGCCTAGCGAAATAACATTATCGAATAATAAAATATGTCAATTACTGCCCTAGATATTGGTACTCACTCAATTAAAATTATTGTTACCAAAGACAATAATGGTCAAGTACTTAATAAAGCTTTAGAAGTACCCAACAAGCTTGGGTTTGTCGTTCCTAAAAATGATCAAGAAGCTTTGCAATATTCAGAAATGATCACCAATCTTTTTCAAGATTATAAACTTGATCAAAATGATGTGCGCTTAAGTTTGCCAGAATATTTAATCGCCAATAAGGTAATAGAGATTCCTTATCTTAATGATGCAGAACTTGCTTCAGCCATTGGCTGGCAAGCTGAACAGGTAATTCCTATTCCTAAAAATGATTTGACATTACAATATCAAGTTATCCAAAAACCAGAGAAAAAAACTCCTGATGCCAAAATGAAAGTCATTTTGGTTGGTTCACACAAATCTTTAGTTGAAAGAATTAATAATGTTTTCCTAAGTATCGGTATTGAAGCAACTTTGATGGAAACTCAAATGTTTTCTGTGATTCGTTCTTTAGACATACAAAGTGATGATCCAGAAACTATCATTTTACACATGGGAGCAAGTAATAATGACATTGCAGTGGTAGCTGATGGAATGTTTGAGTTTGTATTTAATTCCAAAACAGGAAGTTCTTTAATTGATTCCGCCATTGCACAAAGTTTCAATTTGGATATTAAACAAGCCCAAGAATATAAAATCAATTATGGTTTGGATGCTAGTCAAGTCGAAGGAAAATTAGTGCAAGTTATTTCGCCAATTATTGATAATTTAATCATTGATTTACAAAAAACCATTCGTTTCTTTACGCAATATCATCCAGAACAAAAAATCAAAAGAGTAGTTTTGTCTGGAGGACCAGCTCAAATGAAAGGTTTACTTGAAAAAATTAGTCAAACTCTTAATTTGGAAGTTTTACAAATAGCTCCTTTCTTTAAAATCAAAGGTCAGGCTCCAGAACAAAATCAGCTAAGTTTTGGTGTTTGTGCAGGACTAATTGCTAGAAAATTATAAAGCAGCAATGATTAATATTAATTTTTTTTCTAATCGCGTCTCTCAAAAAGTGAAGCAGAAAAAACAAGATGCTAAAATCTTTCGCATCAGTAGCTATGTTCTAATCGGCATTACTTTAATCATGGTGGCAACTTTCATATTCAAGTTTTATAACAATCTACAAATCAATGACACTAATAAAAAAATTAAAGAATATAAAGAAAGCATTTTGGGTCAAGAAAATGTTGAAATTAACTATTTAATTTTTGTAAATAAAATTAAAGTAATCAGTGAAATTTATAAAAAGAGAAGTAACAAACAAGAAGCTATGAATTTTTTTGCAGAAGCCTTTACTGATAAAGCCGATATCATTGGCATGAATTATCAAGAAGACCAGGGAGGACTAATTTTACAATTGAGTAGCGATAATGTTTTTAAACTACAGGAAACCAATGAAATTTTAGATTCAAAAGAATTGCGTCAACAATATCAAAACATCGAAAAAAGTGCTTTGACACGCACAGATTTAGGGAACTATAAATTAACTTTAACCTTAGAATTAAAAACAAATGAGTGAAAATAATAAAGAATTTAACTGGAGGCTGTTTTGGAACACTCGTAAAGAATTAGTGCTCGGAATTTTGTTCTTTGTATTAAGTTTAATGATTTTGTTAATCGGCATATTACAACAAATTAAACCTATTCAAGCTGATCTTAAAGAATTAAAAGATAAACAGGCTGATTTGGCTAAATTTTCTGAAAAAGCAGAGCAATTAAAACAATTGGCGATTGATCCTAATTTTAGTCAATCATCTTCCATTGATAAAGTTCTGCCTTCTCACAAACCACTATTGGAAATTTTAAGCAATCTTAATAGCGTGGCTTACGGTTCAGAAGTTGTAATTAAAAATTTTAGTCTTAATCCAGGGGAAATTGCTACCGATACCACTAAAGTTAAAAAAACTACTAATAACCAAAGATATGATTATTTAGACTTAGATTTTAGTGTTAGTGGTCCATTATGGAAAATTCAAAATTTTCTTACCCTCATCGAGCAGGTAACTCCTATCAGTACAGTTACTAATATTTCCATTAATCGTAATATTGACGAAGATAAAAATGCTCAGGCTCAAG
>CAZBVY010000035.1:0-7207 GCA_964495475.1 uncultured Pseudomonadales bacterium | reverse complement strand
CCGTCGTGAGACAGGTCGGCCTCTATCCGATGTTAGCGTTAGAAAGTTGAGAGAACTTGTCTCTAGTACGAGAGGACCGAGATGAGGAAATCCCTAGTGTTCCTGTTGTTGCTGTCAAGCGCACCGCAGGGTAGCTACATTTCTTTTGGATAACCGCTGAAAGCATATAAGCGGGAAACCATGCTCAAGATTAACTTTCTCCATTAGACCCGTGGGAGACTACCACGTTGATAGGCTGCCGGTGCAAGCATGGCGACATGTTTAGCCTAGCAGTACTAAGTGTCGATTGAACAAAATATTTATCAGTTTTCAGAAAAGTCTTATTGAGTAGGTTAGTAGTGGAAGATTTATCTTTTACTACTAACCTTTATATTTAGGTATAAAGCAGTTAGCTTCACTTATTAGCGAACAATGTACAACAATACATTTGGTAGCTAAAATTAACATAAACACGTGCATAAAAACGTTTTATTCTGGTCTCTAGAGCGAGGTGGTACCAACTCTTCCCATCCCGAACAGAGTCTTGAAACGCTTCAGCGCTGACAATAGTTAGAGGTTCTCCTCTTGCGAAGATAGGTCGAGGCCAGAATAAAGCGTTTTTTTGTGCCAATTTTCAAAAAATCAGAAAAAAACTAGAGAAAAATTAGAGGAAAAATACAAATCCCACAAAAAGCCCTGTGGCTAATAGAAGATTAATAAAACCAAGTAAATTAACGCTAGAAGAAAAACTAGTAATCATGGTTTTTTTCATGATCTGAATTTGTCGAAAAACAATAAAAGTGTAGATTAAATAAAATAAAGCTCCAACAACAAAGATAAATTTTAAAATACCTTGAACAATATCTATAGTAAAAATATCAAGCATTATTTCCTTAATTAATTCTACCTTCTATTTTTTCTCTCTCTTCTTCCAAAATCAATTCGTTAAGTAATTTGGTAACCTTTGCTGGCTGAGGCACATGGCCAAATTCAAATTCATTTTTCTCTCCAGCAGTTTGAATTAAGATGGTGCCATAATTAAAAATAGCAGCTAATGGTCCAACAGTTTTAGTTGTTACATCTTCAATATTTTCGATTTTGGCACTAGAAACGTTGTAATAAATAACTGAATGAAAATCAACATCAATGACTCTTTCGTCAGTCACAACATAGACATTAAAAAACCAACTTAAAAATGATCTAGTAATTAAACCAAAAGCCAGCACCATCCAAAAAATATTAAAAGCACTAGCAAATTGACTTGGCAATGCATCCATAAAACCAGCAAAACGTAAAACAGCTGGAATCAAAATTAATCCCATAATTAAAACAAAAACTTTATTTACTTGGGTAATTAAATGTTGTCTCAAAATTAAAACAATTTTTTCATCTTTATCTTGGATATTAATAGAGACATTACTGGGTTTTGGAATAAAACTCTTAAAAAAATTATTAGAAGGATGTTCATTTTTCATTACCTCAGAATAATCTTCAATTTTTCTTTGGCGATGTTTATGTTGGTCAATCATAATTCTTGCTCAATTATACCATTACAATTCCTACTTTGATTTTCATCAAAAGTTTGTTATCTTATGATCAGGTTTAAATCAATAAATATGGAGAGAGGAAAAATGCCAGTCAAAAAAAATACTAAAAAAATCACTCACAAAGAGTCTGCTAAGAAAACAGTGTCTAAGCCAGTTGCTAAAGTTGTAACAAAGACTCCAGTGAAAAATTTATCTAAGAAAATTGTTATCCCTTCAGCTCCAAAATTAGAGATTAAGAAACTTGAGCCCAAAAAACTAATCAAGCCTTTGATCTTTTTGCTAATTTTAGCTTTTGTTTATTTGATTAAAGACGAAATAATAGTGGCTAGCGTGAATGGCAGACCAGTTACTCGTTGGGCTTTAATGCGTAATTTGGAAAAACAAAGTGCCTCAGCTGTTTTAGAAAATATGACTCTACAAATGTTAGTGGAGCAACAATTGAAAAAAGAAGGCATACAAGTTAGTGATGAGGAAATGGATGCAGAAATTGCCAAAATTGAAGAGCAATTAGCTACTCAAGGTCAAAATTTAGATGACTTGCTCAAAGCTCAGGGTTTAAGTAGAGCTACTGTGAGAGAACAATTAGCCCTGAGTAAAGGTATGGAAATACTTTTATCCAATAAAATTGTGGTTACCGAAGAAGAAGTTCTTGCTTATTTTGAAGAAAATAAAGAAATGATCGGTACAGATGTTAAATTTGAAGATATTAAAGCTGATATTGAAAATCAATTGAAGCAACAAAAATTATCTACAGAGCAACAAAAATGGTTTGCAGAAATCAAGAAATCTGCAAAAATTAATTACTTTAAATTTGCTCCTAGTAGCACTAATTTATAATCATTAAAAAATTAATCCCTCAATCACTTTGTTGATTGGGGGATTTTTTGTATTTAAATGAGTTTTTAGGTAATTAAGTTTCTAAAACCGCGAGGAAAGCATCTTGATTAAGTTGAACTTGACCAATTTGTTTCATTCTTTTTTTACCTTTGGCTTGTTTGGCTAATAGTTTCATTCTTCTGGTGCGATCACCACCATATAATTTGGCGGTCACATCTTTACGCCATGCTTTGATGGTTTCTCTAGCGATCACTTTGGCGCCAATACTAGCTTGAATTGGTATCTCAAATAATTGACGGGGAATAACTTCTTTTAATTTTTTGACGATGCTTCTGGCTTTCACTTCAACATTATCTGCCACAGTGATGAAACTCAAAGCTTCAATAGATTCCTTGTTGACTAGAATCTCTACTTTGACTGCGTCAACTTCTTGAAAATCTTTTAGCAAATATTCCATCGAAGCAAAACCAGAGGTAACTGATTTTAATTTATCATGAAAATCAGTAATTAATTCTGCTAGAGGAATAAGATATTCCAAGCGATTACGATTGCCAGTGCCAACGCTATTTATCAAAGTAGCTCTTTTTTCATGACAAAGTTTCATGACTGCTGAAACATAATTCTCTGGACAAAAAATACTTAAATTAGCAATTGGTTCTAAAATTTTTCTCACTCTACTCAAGTCAGGCATCTCTGCTGGACTATGAATTTCAATGGTTTTGTTATTAGTTGTTAGAATTTGATAAGTAACTGATGGAGCAGTAGCAATTAAATCCAAATCAAATTCTCGCATCAATCTTTCGCGGACAATTTCAGCATGAAAAATACCAAGAAACCCAACTCTCAGGCCATTACCTAGGGCGATGGAATGAGTAGGTTGATATTGCAAGGCGCTATCATGCATAGTGAGTTTAGCCATAGCATCTTTGAGATTAGCAAAATCGTCACTATCTACTGGATAAATTTCCATAAATACCATGGGCGTTGGTTCTTTATAACCTGGCAAAACTTCAATTAATTCTTTGTCTTCAAAATAGGTAATGGTGTCGCCAACTTTAAGCAAAGAAATATCTTTGAGACCAGTCGCCACGTAGCCGACTTCTCCAGCTTTGAGTACGCTTTTTTTCTCTTTTTCCGGAGAAAAAATGCCAATCTCGACTGGCAAGAATTTAGTTTTACTAAAACTTAAATAAAGATCTTTTTTGCTAATTTCACCATTAACTACTCTCATATAAGCAATAGCTCCTTGATGGCTATCAAATTTTGAAGTGATAATCAAAGCTCTTAATTTATCATTTTCTTGAGCGTGTTCTTCTTGAATGAGTTTTTTTCCTGGAGGAGGAACCTCTTCAATAATCTTTTGCAGAACTTTTTCCACGCCTTCTCCAGTTTTAGCTGAAACTAGCAAAACTTCTTTTTCATCTAATTCAAAAAATTCCATGATTTCCAAAATGCTTTGTTCAACATTGGCAGATGGTAAATCAATTTTATTAATGACGGGAATAATTTTTAAATTAAGATTTTTCGCTTTTTGGTAATTGGCCAGTGTTTGGGCTTGTACTCCTTGGGTGGCATCAATTAACAAGAGAGCACCTTCGCAAGCAGCCAACGATCGATCTACTTCATAACCAAAATCTACATGTCCTGGAGTATCAATCAAATTAAGAATATATTTTTGACCTAAATATTCATAATTCATTCTAACAGGAGCAAGTTTAATGGTAACACCTTTTTCCTGCTCAATAGGATTACTGTCCATCATTCTTTCATGGAAATCTAGAGCATTCACGGTGCCAGTTAAACGTAAAAAAGCATCAGTTAGAGTAGTTTTTCCATGATCAATATGAGCAATAATAGAAAAATTTCTAATGAAAGTTTGGGTTTGGGATGAAATAGAAGATGGATTCATGAAAAGAGACAATACTTAGCTTAGAACACCATTACTTTATTTCTTTGTAGTTTAATTTTATGAAACTACAATTTATTTCTTAAGTAATTTGCTGAGTGAAGCTTTAATACGAGCAGCTTTATTTTTTTGTAAAATATTTTTCTTAACACTTCGATCTACGGCTGAAAAAACTGAACTTAATTTATCAGCTGTGGGACTTTTTTTCATCTCGTCGATAGTGCTTTTTAATTTAGACTTTACTTGACCATTAATAATGGTCTTTTTCTTACTAGCTCTTAAAGCTTTTTTAGCATTTCTAAGTATTGGCATAGGCGACAATTATACTAGAGGAAATCTTTTTAAGCAAGCAAGCCTTCTTCCGTCTTCGTTTTAAAAACTTTTCAGGGTATAATAAAAAACGTGATTTCTTTGGTCAAAATCTTCAATAATAACGGCAAGTGGTTAGAAAGAAAACAAAATTCCATTCTTTCAGCTGCTCTAGTGATTACTTTGGCTAATATTTTTTCTTCAGTTTTTGGTTTGTGGAGAGAAAGGGTATTAATCAATCAATTTTTTAGTACCAATACTTCTCAACAAGCTTATGAAGCTTTTCAAGTTGCTTTTCAAATTCCAGACATGATTTTTCAATTGATTGTCATGGGTGCCCTAGCTGCTTCTTTTATTCCTCTTTTTACGGAATTGAAAAAGAAAGACGAAAATCAGGCCTTTCGTTTTACTTCGATTGTGATGAATTGGGTAATGTTAGTTTTTATAGCTTTATCTGTTTTAGCTTTCATTTTTGCCGAACCAATTACCAGTTTGCGCACTGGCGCAGAATTTACTCCTGAGCAAATTGCTATTGCTGTGAAATTAACACGTCTAATGTTGTTTGCTCAATTATTCTTCGCCATTTCTAATTTTTTAACAGGTATTTTGCAGGCTTACCAACGTTTTATTGCTCCAGCTTTAGCTCCTATTTTTTATAATTTAGGCATTATGCTTGGCACAATTTTTTTGGCAAAATATTTTGGAATTTACTCTGCAGGCCTAGGTGTTTTAATTGGGGCTTTTTTACACATGGCAGTACAGTTACCTCTTGTATGGAAAATGGGTTTTCGTTTTAAATTTGATTTTAATTTAAAATTTCCTTCAGTTAAAAATCTTTTTGCTTTAATGCCACCTCGCTTACTGACCGTTGGGGTGACAGAGTTTCAAAATTTGGCCATGGGCTTTTTTGCAACAACTATTGGTGATTTAAGTTTTGTGGTTATTAAGTTGGCTAGTCGTTTAATGACTTTACCCATTCGTTTTTTTGGAGTGCCGATTTCTCAAGCTTCCTTGTCATTTTTGTCTGAGGAATCAGCAATACAGAATCGTGAAAAATTTAATCGTTTATTATTACAATCTCTTAATCAAATTGCTTTTTTCGCCATGCCAGCCTCAGTATTACTATTGATTTTACGTGTGCCTATTATTCGTTTGGTTTTTGGTACTTATAACTTTCCTTGGAAAACTACTGTTTTAACAGGTAAAGTAGTAGCAATTATTGCGATTTCTATTACTGCTCAGGCAATGGTACAGCTTCTAGTCAGAGCTTTTCATGCCTTAAAAGATACTAAAACTCCTTTCATTATTACTTTAGTTACGACTCTAATTTATTTATTAGTTTCTTATTTATCGGTTTATGTTTTTGGTTTTGGAGCACTTGGGTTAGGCTTAGCAATTTCTGTAGCTGCATTTATTGAGCTTTTATTATTTTTGTTTTTACTCAACAAAAAACTATTTTGTTTTAATAGCCGAGAATTTTGGGGACCTCAGATGAAAATGTTGGGGGCGAGCTTTTTTATGGCAGTTTTTCTCTATTTGCCATTTAAGATTTTAGATGAAGTAGTTTTTGATACTTCTAGAACTGTGGATTTGATTGCTTTGACAATTTCGACAGCTAGCATGGCTAGCTTGGTTTACATATATTTTTCAATTTTACTTGATGTAAAAGAATTGATTTATTTCCGTAATATTTTACAAAAATTTGGTAAATGGCGAGAGGCGATTGAAGATTCTTCGGAAGTACTTTTGGATAGTTCTATTGAAAATAAAGAGTTGTAAAGATATCTCTACCTTCAAAAAACTCTCAATATATGAGAAACTGAAGACAGTTTATTTTGATTCAAATGTAACTAATAATGCCAAAAAAACCTGCCAATAAAAAATTGGACATTACTGTTAATCTTGTTCCACAGGATCCTTTTTTTGAAACCGCATTGGGTCGTTTTTTGAAATGGGCTTTATCGATAGGACGTTATATTGTGATTTTTACCGAATTGATTGTTATTTTGAGTTTTGCCTCAAGATTTACTTTGGATAGAATGGTAACTGATTTAAACTCTTCTATTAATCAGAAAGAAAGAGTAATTTCTTCTTATGGTGATTTGGAAAAAAGATTCAGATTTATACAAAGACAAATAGAAGATTATCAACAATTCAAACAAGAATCCAATTTAATCGATATTTTTCCCATTTTAAATGAAAACATTCCTAATAATGTTGTTTTTGAAACTTTATTAATTAGACCGGAAGCAATTAGTTTTACAGGATCAGCTTTATCACAAGAATCACTTAATGTTTTAGTAAATAATTTACAATTAAATCCTCATTTTTCAGAAGTTAGTGTTAATAAAATTGAATCTAGAGGTGAAAAAACGGCTGGATTTAATTTTGATATGAAAGCTAAAATTATTTTAGATGCCAAAAAGTAAACAAGAACAAATCCAAAATGCTTTGTTAGATTTCTACAGAAATCCTGTGGCAATGGTGTCTTTGGAATTAATTTTTTCTATTTTGGCAGTAGTCTTTTTTGCCATTTTCGCTGTTAAACCAACTTTGCAAACCATGTCTGAGTTGATTAAAGAAATTGAAGATAAAAGAGCCCTTGATGAACAATTAGAACAGAAAATTG
>CAZBVY010000034.1:0-7230 GCA_964495475.1 uncultured Pseudomonadales bacterium | reverse complement strand
CTGATTGAGGAGGGAAAGCCACTAAAACATTTTTGTAGTCAGTGCTGTATAAAGTTGCGGTCACAAAAATAATATTTTTTGGACCTTGCTCTAAAAATCTTTCAGTTAGTTGGCGAGGTCTATCGTTGCGAAAATTCGCAAAAATAACGCTGTCGTGCTCGTGAACTTTAGCTGATTCATTATCAGCAACTTTAATCAAGCATGGCACAATAAATTCATCATTTTTACCATCACTATAAGAAGCTTGAATCGCTTCCTCTGCCTTAGCAAATTCCACACCAACACGTTCACAAATAGCTTGGTAAGCCAAGTCAATTCTATCCCAATTGTGATCGCGGTCCATGGCGTAATAACGACCAGATATGGTAGCTAACTGCGCGCCTGTTTCCTCGCAAACTTTTTTAAGTTGCACAAAACTATCACTGCAACTTTGTGGCAAAACATCGCGACCATCAGTAAAAGCGTGGACATAAATTTTTTGCACACCACTTTGCTTGGCTGTTCTTATTAAAGCAAAAATATGATCTTGATGAGAATGAACACCACCAGGACTCAACATGCCCATGATGTGTAAACTCGAATTATTTTCTTTAACATTACTAAAAGCTTTTTGAAAAGCTACATTGTCTTTAAACTTACCCTCACGAGCATCTTTATTCATCTTAACCAAATCTTGGTAAATCACTCTCCCAGAACCAATCGCCGCGTGATTGATTTCACTATTACCCATTTGACCCTCTGGCAAACCAACCGCTTCACCAGAAGCTTCAAGTAAAGCATGAGGTTCATCCGCCCACAAATGTCGCCAAAAAGGCGCCTTGGCTTGAGTAATGGCATTACCAGGATAATCTTTGCCGATGGCCCAACCATCTAAGATAACTAAAGCGAGTTTTTTTGAAAAGTTTGACATATTGACCTAATTATATACTGTAGAAAAAGAGCCATCTTTTTTAGGGATGGCTCTTTAATTATTCACGGTTTAGCGCTTGTATGGAAAATTGGCGATTTTAGCCTTACTTCCCAATTCACGCTCAATCATCATTAAGCGATTGTATTTACCCACGCGCTCAGAGCGACACATGGAACCAGTCTTAATTTGACCAGTGCCAGCACCAACGACGAAGTCGGCAATGAAGGCGTCTTCAGTTTCACCAGAACGATGGGAAACGATACAAGTCCAACCAGCGCTCTTGGCAAGTTTAATGGCGGCGATGGTTTCAGAAACGCTTCCAATTTGATTGAGTTTGATTAAAACCGAATTAGCAGCTTTTTTCTCAATACCAGTTTGAATTCTTTCTGGATTGGTCACGAAGAGATCGTCACCCATAATTTGGACTTTGTCACCATAAGAAGCGGTTTGCATAGCAAATCCCTCCCAATCATCTTGAGATAAACCATCTTCAATAGAAACAATTGGATATTTTTCTACCCAAGTCTGGTATTTCTCAACCAATTCTTTGTTGCTTAGTTTTTTGCCTTCCATCTTAAGGTCGTATTGACCATCAACATAGAATTCACTAGAAGCAGGGTCGAGAGCAATACAAACTTGTTTGCCTGGTTCATAACCAGCAGCTTTGATAGCTTCGATGATTAACTCTAGAGGAGCTTCGTTGTAATCAAGTTTAGGAGCATAACCACCCTCATCACCAACGGTTTGTTGAAAACCTTTACCCTTGAGGATTTTGCCTAAATGGTGAAAGATTTCTGCATTCCATCTAACTGCTTCAACAATGGAAGGAGCACCAACTGGAAAAATCATGAATTCTTGCATATCGACACTGCCTAAAGCATGCTTGCCACCATTAAGAACGTTGGACATAGGAATAGGCATAATGAACTCAGTGGTACTGTTGCCAAAAAGTTCAGCAACATAGGCATAAAGAGGCATTTTTTTAGCGATGGCGGCAGCTTTCACACAAGCCATGGAAACTGCCAAAATAGCATTAGCACCTAGTTTACCTTTGTTTTTGGTGCCGTCTAAATCAAGCATAACTTGATCAATTTCAGCTTGCTTGGTGACATCCATGCCAATCACTTTTGGAGCAATGATGTCATTGACGTTGGCGACAGCCTTAAGTGTACCTTTGCCTAAATAGCGATTTTTATCTTCGTCACGCAATTCCACCGCTTCATAAATACCAGTCGAAGCACCAGATGGAACAGCAGAAAAAACTTCAGTACCATCATCTAAGCGCAGAGTGACAGCGACAGTTGGATTACCACGAGAATCCAAAATTTCTTGAGCATTAATCGAGGAAATAGTCATATTAGACCTTTCTATGAATAATTAATATTTTTCTGGTTTTGACACCAGGAAGTTGAGGCGCGAGTGGGATTTGAACCCACGAACGAAGGTTTTGCAGACCTCGCCATTGGACCACTCTGGTATCGCGCCGATAAAATTGTTAAATATCAACACTCGTATTCTAATAGATTTTTAGTTGAAAGGAAGGGAAGGTTTGTACTCCTTAGGCAAGATGTTAGAATACATCTTATGTCTTCGCCAAAATTCTTTATTCAAATCTATGGTTGCCAAGCCAATAAAAGTGATGCGGAACGTTTGACTGCCATGTATATCGATAATGGTTACATCGAGGCAGAAAATTGGCAAGACTGTGACGAATTAATTTTAGTTACCTGCAGTGTTAGAGAAAGAGCAGAGGATCGAGTTCGCGCCTTCTTGCTTAAGGTCATGAGTTATTACCAAGAAGAAGAAAAGAAAGCTCCTAAGGTGGTTTTTTCTGGTTGTATGTTACATCACGGAGTCGAACGTTTGCGTCAAATGTTGCCAATGATCGACGAATTCATGCCAACTAACAAAATGGCTTTTGCTAAAAGAGCAGTCCGCAAAGATAAAAAGCATGCTTTCGTGCCAATCTCAACCGGCTGTAATTCTTTTTGTACTTATTGCATTGTACCTTTCGCCCGTGGTCGCGAAGCTTCTCGTAGCTTTGAAGATATTATGGAAGAGGTTCAAGCATTGGTAAAAGAAGGCTATAGCGAAATTACTTTGATTGGTCAAAATGTGAATTCTTGGGGTTTAGAAAAAATCGGCATTAGCGCTCGTAAAATGATGTTGCATGGCGACCTCAAAAGAGAAGACTTGCCCAGTAATCAATCACAATATTTAAGTGTCAAAGGCACTCCGCCTTTTGTTAAATTGTTACAAGCCATAAGCCAGTTTGAAACCATCAAAACTATTCGTTTTTTAAGTAGTAATCCATGGGACTTTCACGATGAGCTCATTGATGAAATTGCCCATAATCCAAAAATTGATCGCTTTATTCATCTCCCAGTTCAGTCAGGTAGTAACAGTGTTTTACACCGCATGAACCGTGGCTACACCCGTGAAGATTATTTGTTAGTCGTTAAAAAACTACGCCAGAAAATTAAAGATTTAGTGCTTGGCACCGACATCATCGTGGGCTTTCCTGGTGAGACAGATGAAGAGTTCGAGGACACGGTTAAACTCGCTAAAGAAGTTGGTTGGCACGTAGGCTTTGTAAACATCTATTCACCACGACCCGGAACTGTAGCCGACAAATTATATAAAGACGATGTTCCATATAAAATTAAAAAAGAACGTTGGGATATTTTAGACGAAATCATCAACAAAAAACATTTGAAAGAAAGACCAAAAGTAGTTTAGGATGACACTGATATTTAGCAGAACAAGCAAAACTCTGCTAATTTGGACTTTAGAAATTTTTGACTGATACATCAATCTTAAATTTGACGAAAATAAACATGTCAAACAATATCAAAGAAAATCAAATTATATCAATAGTGGGGGCAACGGCGACTGGTAAAACTGCCACCGCTCTCGCTTTGGCAGAAAAACTTTTATCCCTTAAATTGGTTAGGATCGTACGTTTACTTTCCGCAGACTCTAGACAGGTTTATCGTGGCTTGGAAAATTTAACCGGAGCCGATCTACCAACAGATTTTGTAGCCACTAAAGATAGTCATTTTGGCTATCCATCTTTTACTAACTCCACTAAAAATATTTTTATCCACGGAGTCTCTGTGATCGAACCCGATGATGACTGGTCAGTGGCCCATTTTCAAAAACTTTTTACTGAAATTAAATCACAATTAAAAGATGATGAAGTTTTGGTGGTGGTGGGTGGAACTGGCTTTTACCAACAGCAAATTGCTAACACGGCTGAAACTATTGGCGTACCTCAAAACTTAAATTTGCGTGAAAAACTAGCTAAACTTAGTGTGACAGAATTGCAAAAACAACTAAAAGCTTTGGACAAAGAAAAGTCGGAAAGCATGAACAATTCCGACCTAAATAATCCTCGTCGTTTAGTGAGAGCGATTGAAATTGCTTTATATAGAACTAAACAACCTGTTATCACTAAACAAATTACCTCGCAAACAAGTAAAGTCTTTTATTTAGAGTTGCCTAAGGTAGTTCGTGAAGAAAAAATTAAACAAAGAGTTATAGATCGTTTCGTTTTGGCAAAAGAAGAAGTAAAAAAACAATTACAAAATAAAGAAATTAGTGTTTTAGCGACTACCTGCACAGGCTTTATGGAGCTAGCTCAATTTATCCGTGGAGAAATTGATCAAAAGACTTGTTTAGCAAAATGGCAACTAGCAGAAATTCAATACGCTAAAAGGCAAGACACGTGGTGGAAAAAACGCTCTGACTTGATTAAGCTTGATGCAGAAAAAACCAAAACAATCGCTGACAAAATTATACACACCTGCTATATTTAGAACTATGTCAGATACATCATCAAAACAAGAACTTACTGTTAAAATTTCGCCTTCAATTGTAATTTTTACTTTTTTGTTTATCGCCGGAATTTGGTTAGCCATGCAAATCAAGGCTATTATTTTTATGACCTTTATTGCCTATATCATTAGTGTTGGGTTAAATAAAGGCATTGATAAATTAGAAAAAAAACTCAAGTTACCTAGACTTTTTGGAGTATTAATTATTTACATCTTGTTTATTGCTCTTTTATCACTCTTTGTATCATTTATCTTTCCACCATTGATTAAAGAGTTGTCAATTCTTTTGACAAATATTCGATTACCAGTTGTTTTTCAAGAACAATTTAAAAATTTTGAAGTTAATTTAGGCAGCATCAAAGGTCTTTTTGATACTTTTGGTACTTCTATCACCACCGCCTTTGCTATTATCACCTCAACTTTCTCTGGTGCTTTTGTAGCCATTACTACCATGGTCATTTCTTTATATTTTTCTCTAGAAAAACCAAAAATTATTGATGGCTTGGCTGGATTTTTTAGTAAAAGTAGAGTAGAAGAAATTAAAGATTTTTTCCATGAAATAGACAGTCAATTGGGAAACTGGATCAGAGGAGAAATGATCCTTATGACTGTCATTGGTTTGATGACTTTTTTAGGACTCATTATTTTAAAAGTACCTTACGCTTTACCTCTGGCTATCATAGCCGGTTTACTGGAGATCGTACCTAACATCGGACCAATTTTTTCTGCTGTACCAGCGATCGCAGTCGCATTTTTAACTTTCGGCTGGCCAGTGACGATTGCTGTCACTGTGCTTTATTTAGCTGTACAGCAATTAGAAAATAATTTAATTGTCCCTAAAATCATGAGAACTAATGTGAATATTAATCCTCTTGTTTCCATTCTTGGCATTTTAATCGGTGCGAAGCTCTTTGGTGTAATCGGAGCATTATTAGCAGTACCAATTTTTATTGTTCTACGCACTGTTTTTATCACCTGGAAAAAATATATTCAATAAATTTATTAATCATCTGGTAGTAATACCTAGAAAGATTGTTTTGTATGTCATTAAGTAGAGAAGCTCTTTCAATTAAAAATCAGGAAAAAACAGAACCTATCAAAATCAAAACAGATACAGAAGTGCATGATCCGGAATTAGTTAGGCAACAAATTCAAAACATTGTGCAAGAATTAAATCAAGAAATTGGTCAAGAAGTTTACAAAATTTCTGGTGAAAGAAAAGTGGACAATGCTTATGGTGTTGGCACCATGTTGATTTTCTTAAAATATCTAGGACACGACATTGCTCCTTTAGAAATTTGTATTTCTGCCAATAAAGATGGCTTGGTTAAAGGTATTAATCCAAATCCAGAAACTGTGAGAGTTTTGATTCAGGCTGGCACCATTCAACTTAAAGCTGGACTGTCAAAACATGGTGAATTAATAGAGAAAAACGGAAATTATTAAAGATATATCTGGAGCGAGAGACGGGATTCGAACCCGCGACCTTTTCCTTGGCAAGGAAACATTCTAGCCACTGAACTACTCTCGCTTGTTAATTTAGCCTAGAGGGTTTTATAATTCCCATATGTCTAACTACGGAGAATTTCAAAATCAAAGTAATAAAGTATTTGCGAAATCAGCTGAAAAAATAGCCACTAAAGCAGTGCTTATAGGAGCTGATATTTTCAAAGCTGTGTTTAATTTTATTAAACAAATGCTTTTTTCTTTTCTAGGTAAATAAACTTTTAAAGAACTGTGCCAAGCCTTGGAATCGAACCAAGATCCCATGTTTTTCAGACATGTGCCGTGACCGACTTGGCTAGCTTGGCGTTTACAAACGCTTTTATATTTTAACTAATTTATCAAAAATTACCAGGTGGGCAATACAGGACTCGAACCTGTGACCTCATCGATGTAAACGATGCGCTCTAACCAACTGAGCTAATTGCCCTTTTTCGTTTGTTAAAAAAGCGTGCCCGGGAGAGGACTTGAACCTCCATGGATTGCTCCACAGCCACCTCAAGACTGCGCGTCTACCATTTCGCCACCCGGGCTTCAATTTACAAAGGCCTATTATATGCGATAAAACCTGTGCCGAGAAGAGGACTTGAACCTCCATGGATTGCTCCACACACTCCTGAAGCGTGCGCGTCTACCATTCCGCCATCTCGGCTGATAAAGGCGATTATACTATATTTTGAACCATGTCTTTTTACAAAGCAAAAAACTAATATTTTAGTTTTAGAATTTGACCATAAAAACAGAAAAGAGAAAATTAATACAATAGGACGTATAATACAAAGCAAAACTTCTTTAAATAAGATTAAATACGCACCTGTGGCCTAATGGATAGGGCACCAGTCTTCGGAACTGGGTTTGTGGAGGTTCGACCCCTCTCAGGTGCACATTAAATCAGCTTCTTTGGTATAATGCTAAATGTTCAAAACCAGGGTCAGTAGCTCAGTCGGTTAGAGCACCTGCCTCTTAAGCAGGGTGTCGTGG
>CAZBVY010000033.1:4157-7230 GCA_964495475.1 uncultured Pseudomonadales bacterium | reverse complement strand
AAGAAGAATCACCGTTGCGGCACAGTCGTAGATTTTCACTACATTCCACAGCAATGCTTAAGCTAACAAAAATCTTAAGTCATTACAAGTATTAATTTGAAGTAAAAAATTAATTTAATAAAAATTTCTTTTTAATATAAAGAGTAAATATTGAACTAATATTAAGAAGGCTTTCAACTTTAATCTTTGTTTCATATGCTTTGATCATCGCCTGTTGACTAGCATATAAACCAAGACCAAGAGACTTTGCTTTATCTTTTGAACTAAAGTATGGAGCAAATACTGATGATAAATTTATTTTATCAATACCTATTCCATAATCCTTCACTTTGATCAATAAATTCCTAGGTTTTTTAACTAATTTAATAAATATATTCTTATCATTACTTTTTACATTTTCATATGATTCGATAGCATTCATAATTAAACTGTTTAAAATCAAATCTAATTTCATTCTATCTGCATAAAGTTGATAATTTTTATTTGATTGAAAAATTATTTTTATTTTTTTATTTTTTAATTTATTTTTAAATAAATTAATTAAATTATTAATTTCTAAATTTAAATCAAAAACTTCTAGCTGCGTTTCTTCAAACAATGGACAATAAGCTAAACTTGAAAGCTTGTCTATTTTATCCACCGCTTCAATCGCTAAATCTAAATCACGGATAATATTTTTATTGATTTGTGCATTCTGCAAAACGATACTGATTACAGATAAATTATTTCTAATTTCATGAATTAATTCTCTGGTTAATTTTCCCAAATTTAATAGTGGAGCTAAGTTGATTAGTTTATTTAATTGAGATTTTTTCAATTTTTTAGTTTTTATTTCAAATTCTTTAAATACATACCAAGATACTATGGTTATTAGCAAACAACTAATTAAAATAGCTAACACATTTAAAAAACTTGGCCAAGACATTTTCCAGCTAAAATCAATTGTTACATAGCAATTAATTTGTAATATAAAAATTGTGATAGATATTAAAGATATGAGTAAACAAATATAAAAAGAAAATTTTGAATTTATTAAAATAGTTCCCATTAAAATAATAAATGGATACATGGCGTTGACTATATAAAAGTCAATTCCTAAACATAAATTGGCTTTAAAAAACATAAATAAAAACAAAGCAATGAGAGTGCAGGTTGCTGAAAATAAAAGTTCCTTTTGAATTAAAAAAGATACAAAATTTAAAAATAAATAAATTAAAAACAATAAAAACAAGACATTGTCACTAATTGAATAATTAAATAAAGGCTTATCTTTTAAACCAATAAAAATAACAAATAAAACAAAAACCATTAAAAAAGAATTAATGAAATTTAATATGCGACTCTTGCTTTTTTTATCATGAGAATAAGCTTTTTCAAAAGCTAGCAAGCTGTGTAGAGGATTCATTATTTTTTGAAATTGATTTTCCTCTCCAACTTTATTAATAAATTATTTTTGAAATTTATATCATTGTAAAAAGCTTGAGTTAAATTGATAGTGAAATTTTCTTTTCCAAAAATAATCAGGCGATAATATTTTTGTAAATAAAAAAACAAATGATTTAAAATTGAAAAAGAATTTTGCTTTTTATATTTATTAAATTGATAATTCTCATAATAAATTAAATATTTTCTAAGCCACTGATTAGCGTTTAAAAAAAGTTCACTATATTTGTCACGATCAAAAAGAAAATTCATTTGTAAAATTTCATAGGCCTCATATAAACTTCTTCTATTTTGATCTAAAACCAAATCATTTTCATCTAATAATAGATTCATACACCAAGCATTAGCTTTATATGGCTGTGGTCTCTTATTTTTAAATTTAATCAAAATAATTAATAAAAAGCGAGTAAGCCACAAAGTATTTTTTTTGCAAATAATCATAAAATCAAGATCATCGTCTTTAGTAGCATTTCCAACAGCAGTTGAGCCAGTTAAAACTACTGCTTTAACAAAAGGTATTTTTTTAGCTAAATTAGCAAATATTTGAGCTTCTTTTATTTTTTTAGCATGAAAAGTCATTTTTTGTTTTCTATTTAATAAGTCTTGTTCTTGCAAATAGAAATATTCTCCATTAGTTTTAATTAATGACAGCTTCAACAATTTTTTTAGAGAATTGTTTATTTTTTTTTGAGAAATTAATATTTTTTTATAATTATTTATTTTTTGATTAAATAAATATTGCAAATTTGCATTACTCGGCAAGCGCTGTGTAATTTCTTCTTTATTTAAAGCAAAAGAAAAATGACTACTATAAGCAATGGTTAGAAAAACTAAATGATCAATTTCGTTCATAAAATAATGTCTTAAATATACGCTATAATTTACATTATATGAAGATTTATTCTTGGAATGTTAACGGCATTCGTGCGATTTTAAAAAAAGGTTTCTTAGAATGGATAAAAACTTCCAAAGCCGACATTATTTGTTTGCAAGAAACAAAAGCTTCTCCAGATCAATTAACTTTTGATTTAACTCATCTTGATTCTTATCACAGTTATTTCGCTTGGGCGGAAAAAAAAGGATATAGCGGTGTTGTTACCTATACAAAAGAGGAGCCAGAAAAAATTCAGGTTGGTTTACAAGAAAATAAGTTTGATAAGGAAGGTAGAACTTTAATCACTAAATATAAAGATTTTATTCTTTTTAATATTTATTTCCCAAATGGCAAAGCCTCTGCAGAAAGATTGGCTTATAAAATGGCTTATTATAATTTTTTACTTAACTATCTCAAAAAATTATTAAAAACAGAAAAAAATATTATTATTTGTGGCGATGTTAACACCGCTCACCAAGAAATTGATCTAGCTCGACCAAAAGAAAATGAATTAATTTCAGGATTTTTAAAAGAAGAAAGAGCTTGGATAGATAAATTGTTAGAACTTGGTTTTATAGATAGTTTTCGTGCTTTTAATCCGACTAAAAAAGATCGGTACACTTGGTGGAGTCAACGTTCTGGAGCAAGACAGAGAAATGTTGGTTGGAGAATTGATTATTTTTTTATCAGTAATAATCTTAAAAAAAGATTAAAATCAGCTGAAATTCATGATCAAATACAAGGTTCTGATCATTG
>CAZBVY010000033.1:0-4057 GCA_964495475.1 uncultured Pseudomonadales bacterium | reverse complement strand
TTGTAATTAGAAAGTTGACTCATTTTGGCTTCTGCTAAAAGAGCTGCGTTTAAAATAACAAGACCTTTCTTATTTTTTAATTCTCTGCGCAAACGAACTAAAATAGGAGTTTCCATAATTTCGTTAAGTTTATTTAATTTTTTCTGATCAGCAAAAACAATTTCACCTAAAGTTTTACGATTAATACTTCCATCAGGGTTGATCACTTCTGCTCCAAAAGTATCAGCAATTTGTTTCCTAACTAATTCGTATTTTTCTTCTTTTAAATCAGATTGAATTTGCCAAGCCAAATGATCGAGTTCAATATTGTGAGCTTCTAGATTCATGTCATTGGCCAATGACACTAATTTTTGTCCAACATAAGATTTGCCCGCTCCAATTTCTCCAGTTAAACCAATGATATGTTGACCACTTAACTTGGCTTCTACGCATTGTTTAACATAAGGAGGCACGTAATCTTGAATCAGACCTTGTTCTTTTTGTATATCTTTAACTGCGCTTGAGCTAATATGAGCCAAGGCAGGACGAGTAAATAAAATGAAAGTATCGATGCCTAACTTTTGACTTTCTCCCAAATTATGCAAGCTCATTTCATACTCAAAATCCGTAGTGCTACGTATTCCTTTTACAATTACATCGATGTTGTTTTCATAGGCAAAATCTACCAACATTCCTTGGAAAGTTTTTACTTCGACATTCTTCAAATTTAATAAAGATCTTCTGGCCATTTCTGTTCTTTCTTCTTGAGAAAAAAGATATTTTTTAGCAGGATTACAACCAATGGCCACCACTACGCGATCAAAAACAGTTGCCGCACGTTTGATAATATCAATATGACCAAAAGTAATTGGATCACCGGAAAAAGCGTATATAGCTGACTTCATAAAGCAAACAATTATAACATCTACTCTATAACTATCCTGGCATCTAAAGCTTTAACTCCATCTTGATTTGCTAATAAGGGATTGATGTCTAATTCCATAATTTCTGGAAAATCATTAACCAGTTGAGAGAGACGTCCAATAGCTTCGATGATGCTTTCTTTATTAACTGCCATTTCTCCTCTTACTCCTTCCAATAATTTGCTGGAATGGAGACCATTGATCATATTTAGCGCATCTTCTCTAGTTAAAGGAGCAAAAGCAAAATTAACATCTTTAAAAACTTCTACATAGATACCACCTAAACCAAACATTAACATCGTTCCCAAGGAATTTTTATTAATGCCCAGAATTAATTCTGTACCTTTCTGCGCCATTTCCATTAAGAGAACTCCCTCAATTTTGGCGTTTGGTTTGTTTTTTTTCACTCTTATCATCATTGATTCATACTCACTCACTACAGTCTTTGCCGTAACACCTAAGCTAACTCCTCCCACATCACTCTTATGCAAAATGTCTGGAGAAACAATTTTCATTGCCACTTCACATTTAAATTCTTGCATAATTTTCAATGCTTCAGAAGCGGTTTTAGCTACAGCTGATTTAAGTAAGGGAAATTTATAAGCCTTCATTATTTCTATAGCTTCTGCCTCTGGAAAAGAGGTCTGTCCCTTAGCCTTAGCTTTAGCAAAAATTTTAGCTACGCTAACTTTATCAACATCATCAAAACTTAAAAATGTTTCATTTTTTTGTTTACTCCAATTACTGAATTTTGCAAATTTAGCTAAAGACATGGCTGCTGGTTCTGGAAATGCAGTGGTAGCAATTTTATTTTTACGCAATATTTCTACCCCATCAGCAACTAATTTTTTACCCATTAAACTAACTACAATAGGTTTCTTACTATGTCGACGCATTTCTACAATTGCTTGAGCAGTTTCTATTGGTTCGGTCATTGATTGCGGAGTCAACAGTACAATAATTGCATCAGTATTCTTATCGTTAACTAGTACATCAATAGTTTGTTTATAGATTGAACCAACAGCATCACCTAAAACATCAACGGGGTTGTGTGTGCTAGCAGAAGCAGGTAAAAAAGCACGTAATTTTGCCACTGTTTCAGGAGTTAATTCTGCCATTTTCAAATCATTTTCTATAACAGCATCAGTAGTCAACACTCCTGGTCCACCGGCATTAGTAATTAAAGTCACTTTATGAACTTGTTGAATTTCATTCATCGAGAAAATTTGAGCTAAATCAAAAAGCTCGCTAATACTATTGGCACGAATAATACCAGCTTGAGCAAATAAAGCTCTATAAGCACTGTCACCACTGCTAAGTGAACCGGTATGAGAAGCTATTGCACCAGCTCCAGCCTCAGTTTTACCAGATTTTAAAACAATAATAGGCTTTGGGTTTTTACCTCTATTTAATCGACGTAAAACTTTAATAAACTCTGGAGCACTATCAAGTGATTCGGCATACATACAAATTACTTTAGTTTTTTTATCAGCGTGTAAATATTTAATTAAATCCAATTCATTTAAAGCAGCTTTATTACCTATACTAATAAATTTAGAAAATCCAATACCTAAATCTTTGGCGTAATCTAAAACTGCTGTACAAAGTGCACCACTTTGTGACATAAAAGCTACATCTCCAATAGGTGGCATCACGCTTGCAAAAGAGGCGTTCATTTGTATCTCAGCATTGATAGCTCCTAAACAATTAGGGCCCACTAAAGTGATATTCAAATCATTACAAACATGAGCTAATTCTTTTTCCAAATCCAAATTGCCAGCTTCTTTAAAACCGGCAGAAATAACTATGGCAGCTTTTGCGCCTTTTTTAGAAGCTTTTTTAATTTCTTCTGCCACAAATTTAGCTGGAATAGCAAGAACTAATAATTCAACTGTATCTTCGATTTGTTCAACTGTTTCAAAAACCTTTAATCCATATAATTCTTCGATTTTGGGATTGATGGGATAAATTTTTCCAGTGTAACCTTGTCTTACTAAGTTTTTAACCACATCGTTACCAACCGTTTTTTCACGACTCGAAGCTCCAATCACAGCGATGGACTTGGGATAAAAAATGGCATCAAAATTCATATTTTTCTTTCTATTATTTTAATGATTTAAACCACTACAACTTTTTTACCTAAATACTTTATAAAAATTTCTTCTGCTTTGGCAATCTCAGTTTTATTTGGAACCTCAATTCCTTCAAGTTCATATTTACGACCTAACGCCTTATATTTAAAAACACCTAATTTATGATAAGGAATTATTTCAACTCTTTTAACTGTTTGGTAATTAGCAAAATATTTGGCCCAAGCTACAAGGTGTTCTTCCTGATCTGTCCAACCAGGCACCAAAACATAGCGAAGCCACAATTCTTGGCCACTTTGCTCTCGAAATTCTGCATTCTTCAGTGTATTTTGATTGCTAGATCCAGTTAATTTTTGATGCCAAACATTATCAATGTGTTTAACATCCAACATAACCAAGTCGGTGAGTTTGTAAAGTTCCTGAATTTCAGTATTGTAAATAGCTCCGCAAGTATCTAAGCAAGTATTAAAACCATGTTTTTTGCATTCTTTAAAAAGTTCAATTAATGTTTTGGCTTGTAGTGTTGGTTCTCCACCAGAAATAGTTAGGCCACCATGTTCCCCAAAATAACTTTTTTCTTTTTGTAATAACTCCATCACTTCTTTAATTGTGATAGTTTTAGTTTTATTTGTTTCTAGAGTCTGCGTATCAGGATTGTGACAATACAAACAACGAAAAGGACAACCTTGAGCAAAAATTACCAGACGAATTCCAGGACCATCATGTGTACCAAAGGTGTCAATTGAATGAATCTTTAAACTACATGCTTTCATGAAATGTTCTAGCAATCACCTCTCTCTGATGAGCTTCGCTTAATCTAATAAAATTCACTGCATAACCAGAAACACGAATGGTTAATTGAGGATATTTTTCAGGATGAACCATCGCATCTTCAAGAGTTTCACGATTAAGAACATTTACATTTAAATGATGGGCATTTTTATTAAAATAACCATCTAACATGGCTAAAAGATTTTTGATCTGAGTTTCTTTATTTTCACCAAGAGTTTTCGGCACAATTGAAAAAGTATTAGAAACTCCATCGCGAGCATTTTTATAATCAAT
>CAZBVY010000032.1:4819-7274 GCA_964495475.1 uncultured Pseudomonadales bacterium | reverse complement strand
CAAAAAATCCTCAAGCAAATGAAGTTGCTGGAGGTAATGCTGGCATGACCAAAGGTGGAACTGGTGACGTTTTAGCTGGATTATTGGCTGCTTTGTATTGCAAAACTTCCGCTTTAAACAGTTGTCTGATCGCCAGTCATATTAATAAAAAAGCTGGAGAAGAATTATATTTACAGCAAGGACCATATTTCAATAGTAGCGATCTTGTTTCACAGGTACCAAAAGTTCTTTGGGAAACTTTACAAAAAGTTTAAATTTATAAAATAATTAAATTTAAATCTTTAATTCTGTTTTTAAGATCAGCTAAGACATCAGCATCTGCGGTAGTCAAAATAGATTGATAATTAGACAATAAATTAAGCACCATATCTTTACTATTTAAATCTAATTCGGACAAAATATCATCCAAAAGTAAAACTGGTTGATAACCAATTTTGTCGGTAAGAAATTGTAGTTCGGCAATTTTAAGCCATAAAACTCCCAGTCTTTGTTGACCTCTGGAACCATAGGCTAACAAACTTAAATCATCGATTCCTTTGTTTTCTTCTGAAAATTTTAAAACGAAATCGTCTTTGTGAGGACCAATCAAAGTGTGTCCTAAAAAAATTTCCTTATCTAAATGCTCTAAAAGCTTTTTTTCTGATATAAGCGATGGTAAATACTCGATATTTAATTCAAAAGGAAAAACTACTTCTCTAATAAAATCGATTAAATTGCTACGTTGAACTTGTAAAAATTCACCGTATCTAACCAAGTTAATATTCCAAAAATTAAGCACTTCTTTTCCTTCACGTCCTTCGCTCACTTTTTGCAATAAACGATTGCGACGCTTCAGAGTTTGTTCATATTTAACAAGAGCTGAATTGTATTCCCCTGAAACCATGCTTAGAGCATTGTCTAAAAAACTTCTCCTTCTAGATGGTGAACCCTCTACTAAGCGAAGATCTTCTGGACGAAAAACCACAGCTTTAAAAAAAGCTAAAAAATCTTTCTTTCTACGACGAATATCATTAACCGCAAACAAACGATATTGAGTTTTTTTACCCTGAACCATTCCTCTCGTCAACATTGCTTCTAACTTTAATTCTTCGTCCTCTTCTGAACCAATACCTTCCAAGTCAATTAATCCTTGTACTCTGCCCAAATCAGCTTCTAAACGAATCATTTCTTCAATTTTGCCGGCACGAAAACTATCAGCACTAGCTAATAAATAAATAGCTTCAACAATAGAAGTTTTTCCAATGCCATTTGCACCAAAAATAAGATTTGTTTTGGAAAAGTTAAAACTTGTTAAAGAAAAATTGCGGAAATTTTGTAAAGCCAAAGATTTAATTAACATAAATGATTAAAAATCAAAACTTGGCAAAAGCTCTATTAAAACGAATCCATAAATAAAAAAGAGCCATTTGCCAGTAAAAACAAAAAAATAAACTAATTTGATAACAAAATCTAAATATAAAAACACTGTCATATAAATCGGAAATTAAGTCGACGCGCAAAAACAAATAAAAAAATAGAATAAAAAATGTGGGATAAAAAACAAAAGGTAAAAGCATTTTATTTTTAACCAGAATTTGCATACTGCGATAAGGATGTAAAAACAAACCAAGTAACATTTGCCCACTAGAATAAATCAATGACTCTAGAATAAGTAAAAACCGATGCTGTCGATGTTTATTTTTCATTGATTGTTAATTTGATACAAATTTAATAAAACAGCTGACAAAAAAGATAATAATAAAACCGATTGCCATAAATGAGTAGCAACAAAATTAGCCAAATCACTTAAAGAATCTGGTACAAATTTTTCTTGACCTAAAAAACTCTGTTCTTTGGCAGTATTTTTTAGTATTTTTAAAAAATTATCATTTATCATTTTTTAAATCCAATTCCAACCATAAAGATTTAAATTCTTCTCTCGCTCTAAAAAGATCTGATTCGACTGCCTTAACTGTGTTACCCATTTCTAAGGCAATTTCTTTAACTCTTTTACAATCAACATATTTTTTTAAAAGTAATTCTCTGTTTTTTTGTACCATACGTTTAAGTACTAAACTAACTAATTCAGCAGATGAAGCAGCGTCTCTATAATTTTGTTCTAATAAAAAATCACTTAAGGGAATGGTTTGAATAAATTTTTTAGCATAACGCTTGCGATAATAATCAGCTATTTCATGTCTAAGCACACTTTGCATCCAGGTCAAAAGTGAAGAATTACCTTTAAACAGATTAAGGGTTTGCAAACAATTGATAAAAGTTTCTTGAACAATTTCAGAAGCTTGCTGAGGATTGGAAATTTTTCCAAGTGCTATTTTCTTTAATTTTAATCGATATTTTTTAAACCAATATTCCACTGCCAACTCATTGCCTGTCTTCAAAGCTTCAATTAATACTTTCTCATTATCAAAACCCACAAAACGAGTTAATTCTTGCATTAGGCTTATTTTACACTAGA
>CAZBVY010000032.1:0-4719 GCA_964495475.1 uncultured Pseudomonadales bacterium | reverse complement strand
GACAAACTCATTTTAAAAGATGGAACTCCAGTTAAAACAGTCTTTAATAGCACTGATGACATGGTTAATTTAATTGTTAAAGTGGTTTTTGTTGGAGCGGGTGTAGTTTTGTTTTTTATGATCGTTATCGCTGGATTTTCTATGATTGGCGGAGATAGCAAAGACAAAGATAAGGCAAAAACAACTATGACCTCGGCTGCAATTGGATTTATTGTAATGTTTGCTGCTTATTGGATTATGCAAATAATTCAAATATTAACCGGAACAAACATGGGTTTTTAATAAGTAATAAAAATAGTTTATAATTAAAAAGACAACAATGAAAAAAATAATTTTAAGTCTAGTTTTTAGCTTAATGATGCTGTTTTTTAGTAGTCCAGCTATGGCCCAAGAAGACAGTGTTTTTGGAGAAATTGAAGCCCCTGCTGGAGTGGCCGAATTAAATACTCAAGCTGGAGAAGCAAGTAATAATATTGGTTTATTGATTTTTGTTTCTAACATAATTAAAGTTGCATCTATTGTCGCCGGTATTTGGGTACTATTTAACTTTATTTTTGCTGGATTTACTTATATTTCTGCCAATGGTGATAGTGGTGCTTATTCTAAAATTGGTGAAAAATTAGCACTTAGTGCTACTGGCTTACTTTTAATCGTGGCTGCTTATACTATTGCCGGCATCTTAGGTTTGCTTATTTTTGGCGACGCCACTTATATCATTAATCCAAAAATACCAACCGTTATAGGTACTTAAATTATGGCAACAACAGGCATTGGGTCAATACAACCAGTTACAGAAGCAAGGGCGCCGGAAACCCTAGACAATGCTGGGTTTACAGCATCCTTAGAGTTATATATTAGTGATATTATTGGAGCCATTACTGTATTGGCAGTTTTATTCTTTATTGTTTATTCTTTTTTAGCTGCTTATGAATGGGTAACCGCTGGCTCTGACAGTGGAAAAGTAGAAAAAGCTAAAAACAGATTCATTTGGGGTACTTTAGGTTTGATTTTGATCGTAGCTGCCTACGCTATCATCGGCCTGATTGGTAGTTTAATCGGTATTCCAATCTTAAATCCTGGAGAATTATTCCAAAATATTGTTCCTGGAGGAGGCGCAGCAGTAACTCCAACCATTCCTTCAACTGGAGCACCATTTCTATAAAATATGAAAATTAAATTAACTAAAAAAAATCTTTTAACCAGCTTACTTTCTTTAAGTATTTTTTTTCTAATGGTTTCATCAGTCCAAGCAGCTATTACTAATCCTGTAGTTGGTGATCTTGGTACTAGTGAAGGGACTGAAGATGGTAGTAAATTTATCAATTACGTTGTTTATTTGTGGAAAGTTAGCATGAATTTGGGAGCCTTAGCTGTCATTGTTTATTTTATTTGGGGTGCAATCGAATGGATTACTGCTGGATCAGACAGTAAAAAAACAGAAAATGCCAGAAGTAGAATGACTAATGCTATTATTGGTTTGGTAATTTTAGTATCTTCTTTCACCATTTTAAGTTTTATTAGTAAGATATTTTTTGGAGACAGTTTTGATTTGCTAAAATTAACACTGCCCACTCAATTAGGCAATTAATATGTCAAAACAATTAGCGCTTACATTAGATATCGCAGGCGAAGCTCAAAATCAAGAATTACAAGGAGCTCAGTTTCACGACACTAGTGACGGTGGCTTTGGAATTTGGTTTAGCAATATTATGACCGTTGCTATGACTTTAGCGGCAGTTTTAGTATTTGGTTTTTTGATTTGGGGCGCTATTGAGTGGATTACTTCTGGTGGAGATAAAAATAAAATCGAAAGTGCAAGAAATAAAATTAGCAATGCTGTAATTGGCTTAATGATTTTAGCAGCTACCACTGCATTGTTTGTTTTAGTTGAAGAATTCCTTGGAATAGATGTTTTGACTTTTAATTAAAATTTAACTAAACTTGATATATAATAATTTAGAAATTTAATAAGTAAAAAGGAGCGATTTATGAAATCAATTAAAAAACTTGCTTTGGCCACTGGAACTGCCTTCAGTAGTATGTTGGCCTCAGCTTCAATGGTAATGGCAGAAGTGAACATTGAACCAATCGACACTGGCAAGGGTTATGCCACTAATTTTGGAACTATGTTTAGTTCCATTCTCAATGTTGTCATGTTGGTTGCAGCTCTTTTAGTTTTTGCTTACATGATTTGGGGAGGTGTTGAATGGATTACTTCTGGTGGCGATAAAAATAAAGCTGAAGGTGCCAGAAATAAATTGACGGCAGCTATTATTGGTTTAGTTATCATCGCAGCCTCTTACGCAGTTGTGACTTTAGTAGTCCAATTCTTAGGATTTAGTGACTTCAATGACGTTTTCAATAATGTCGGAGATATTAATAATCCAAGATAAAAATCTAAAATAATAAGAAAAACCCGCTTGCAAAGGCGGGTTTTTTAATAAAGTTTGATTTAGAAGAAAAAAAGATATAATCTAAACAAGAAATGAAAATAATTCCACAAGCTTATGCGCAAACTAAAGAATGGTCTGAAATTAGCAACGGATGCGTCAACGAAAGTGGCGTAGCCACCGTACAAGGCATTGGCTGTCTGTTGGCTAACGTACTTTCTGTAACTCTAACCGTACTTGGAATTGTTGGCTTTATTATGATTCTTTATGCTGGCTTTAACATGATGATTATGGGTGGAAATAGTCAGGCAACAGAAAAATCCAAAAACACCATTACTTTTGCCATAATTGGAATTATCTTGGCTTTATCATCTTTTATTATTATCAATCTCATTTCCAGCTTTACCGGCATTGAAGTAATCAAAAACTTCTCTATTCCTGGTTCTGGAAAACAATGGTAAAAAGCCAAGTTAGTTAAATTTATTTTCCAAATCTTCTTTGTCTTTGAGCGTAGTCTTCCAAGGCTTTGGCAAATTCTTTTTCGTCAAAATCAGGCATTAAAACATCGGTAAAATATAATTCACTGTAAACAGTTTGCCAAGTTAAAAAGCCAGACAGTCTTTTTTCTCCACCTGGACGAATCAACAAATCTGGATCTGGTAAAGCAATCATCTTTTGCGTATCTAAAAACTGTTCAAAGTCTCGACCTCCTATTTGAACAGCTCTTTTAATTTCATCTCTTCCTCCATAATTAAGAGCAAAAGTAACAATTAATTTTTGATTATTTTCAGTTTCTTTGATCCAAAAATTTACCCCATCACGAATGTCTTTGGGAAAACGACTTAAGTCACCAATCACTGCCACTCGCACACCTTTTTTATGCAATTTTTCAGCACTAGTTGAAAAAGTTTCGCGAAAAAGATCCATAATTCCATCAACCTCATCTTCAGGTCTTTGCCAATTCTCTGTACTAAAAGCCCAAAGGGTCATGTAAGCGATACCTTTTAAAATGGCAAAGTCTGCAAGTCGTTCAATCATTTCTTCAGCTACTTTACGATGCCCCTTGATAATAGACAGTCCATTTTGACGAGCCCAACGACGATTACCGTCCATAATAATTGCTACATGTTTGGGAATAATTAATTTTGTTTCTGCCATATTTGTAAAGTTTCGTCAATTTGTTTGATAATTTCTTGATGATTTAAAAACAAATTAAACCAAGGAGTAAGGGTTCGCTCCCCCACTGTTTTATTTTTTACTGATGTCCAGTCCAACCAGACAGTATTAAGTACTTCTTGAGGGTTTGAGGAAATTTTTAATTGAGCAACTTCGCTATCATTTAAAACAGCCACAAAAAAATGATCAACTTCATTCTCGGAAAAACCATTTTCACAGGCTACTTGATAATCAAGAACTGCAATTTTTTTTAAAAACCAATTTGCCTGCCATTTAAAACCAAGTTCTTCAAAAACTCGCCTTTTTAAACAATTCAGGTGATTTTCTTCAGGCGCTAAATTAGCACACAAAGTATTTGCCCATTGCAGGGCCCCAACAATCTTATTCTGGCTACGTTGTTGCAACAATAATTTAAAATTACCTGATTTTTCTTGATGAAATAAAAATAAAGAAATAGCCTGATGTTTTTTACCAGAACCACGATGTGCATCTAGTAAATCAGTTTGGCCAATTATCTCGTCTGCAGAATTAACTAAATTAACTTGTCTCATAAACAAAAGCTATTCTACTATGAAATTCTGACGAATGTTATAATTGCCAGACGAAACAATGTTAAACACTAATTATCAAGCCAAAGATCATGAGAGCAAAATTTATCAATTGTGGCTAGACCATGATTGTTTTAATCCAGATAGTCAAATTAACCAAGAACTAAGAACAAAAACTCAGACAAAAAAAGAAAAATTTTCTTTAATCATGCCTCCTCCCAATGCTAACGATCCTTTGCACGTGGGTCATGCCATGTTTGTCACAATTGAGGATGTGATGGTGCGCTTCGCGCGTATGCAAGGCAAAGACACCGTGTGGATTCCAGGCACAGACCACGCCGGCATCGAAACTCAATTCGTTTATGAAAAAAAACTAAAGAAGGAAGGTAAAAGTCGTTTCAATTTTGATCGGGATACTCTTTTTCAAATGATTTGGAATTACGTAAATGAAAATTCTGCGATTGCAGTTGAACAAATTAAAAAATTGGGTGCTAGCGCTGATTGGAGTCGCTATAAATTTACTTTAGATCAAGATATTGTCAAAACCGTCATTGAAACCTTCGTTAAAATGAACGAAGACGGATTGGTTTATCGCACTAATCGTT
>CAZBVY010000031.1:0-7521 GCA_964495475.1 uncultured Pseudomonadales bacterium | reverse complement strand
TACACTTTGCTAAGTTGAACTGTTAGAATATTTTTATGCTTTTCAAAGATTTCTCTGTTTATCTCCAAAAAATTGAAAACGTTTCAGCTCGTTTGGAAATTACTGCGATTTTGGCTAATCTTTTCAAAGATTTGAGGCGGGATAAACAAGCTCAAGAAGAATTGATGTTGGCAACTTATTTAATGCAAGGCAGTTTAGTACCCTCATATTTATCGCTTGAATTTCAAATGTCAGAAAAAATGCTGATTAAAACTTTGGCTTTTGTAAAAGCTAAAATTAAAGGTTTTGATCAAGTGCATGCTAATAATCTTTTTTCTGAAATTTCTGATACAGATCAAAGTTTGTTTGGAGACTACTCTGTTATAGAGCAAGAATTAACGACAAAATATAAAAAAATTGGTGATATTGGCGAACTTTTTGAACAAATTTTAGTTGAAACACAATCCTCTGAAAAATTTAAAGAGCAACTCTCAATTGAACAAACTCATGCTTTTTTAACGCAAATAGCTAAAACGTCAGGCATTGGTTCTCAAGATAAAAAAATTGCTTTGTTGGCCAATTTGTTACAAAAACTCGATCCTTTATCAGCAAAATATATTAGTCGCATTGTTTTATCCAAAATGAGACTTGGTTTTTCAACCATGACAATCATCGATGCTTTGTCATTTGTTAAAAACAATGCCAAAACCGATAGTGCTAATTTAGAAAAAGCTTTTTTCAAAAAAGCTGATCTGGGCAAATTAGCTACAGCTTATTTGTTAGAACATAAAGATTTAACTAGTGCAGAATTACTTAAAACTTATCAAGTAGAAATAGGCATTCCAATTTTACCCGTGCTTTGCCAACGATTGAACAGCGCTACAGAAATTATTGAAAAAATGGGTGAAGTTTTGGCAGAACCCAAATATGACGGTTTGAGAGTACAAATTCATATCAATAAATCTAAATTTAAAGATAGTGGTTTGTCATATAAAGCTTTTACTAGAAATTTGGAAGATGTTACCCACATGTTTCCAGAATTAGCTGAAGTGGCTTCAGCACTTAAAGTCCAGAATTGTATTTTAGACACAGAAGCAATCGGCATTGATCAGAAAACCGGTAAATTCTTAGCTTTTCAAGAAACTATTCAGCGTAAACGCAAACATGGTGTTTCAGCCAAAGCTTTGGAAGTGCCTCTTTGTTTTTATGCTTTTGACTTAATTTTGCTTAATAACGAAGTATTAATTGATGACGATTTATTGAGTAGAAAAAGCAAACTTGAAGCAGTATTAACAGATTCAAAATTTATTAAAAAAACAGAATATTTGTTAATTAATGATCCTGTTAAACTCAAAGCTTTTCATGAAAAACAACTAAGCTTAGGTTTGGAGGGTGCAGTCATGAAACAAAAAGATTCTAAATATGTTTCTGGTAGAAAATCTTGGCGCTGGGTAAAAATTAAAGAAGAAGAAGGGAGTCAGGGAAAGTTATCAGACACCATTGATTGTTTAATGTTGGGTTATTATGTCGGTAAAGGCAAAAGACAAGCTTTTGGCATTGGTGCTTTATTGGTTGGAGTTTTAGACAAAGATCAGTCTGGTGATCTCGTTGTTAGAAGTTTGTCTAAAATAGGCACGGGTTTAACCGATGAACAATTTAGAGAAGTTAAAAATTTGGCTGATCAAAACTTAACTAAAAAAAATCAAAAGCCAGCTATTTATGATGTTAATAAAAATTTAGCACCTGATTTTTGGTTAGAACCAAAAATTGTTTTGGAAATTGCTGCCGATGAAATTAGTAAATCGCCTATTCATACCGCAGGAGTTGCCCTTCGTTTTCCGAGATTAGTCAAAATTAGACATGATAAAAATTTTGAGGAAGCAACCACTCTTGAAGAATTAGCTTCAATTCACATTGCCGTTTAACTGAGTAAATGATCAATTTCCTCAAGTAGAATATTGATTGATTTTTGATTATATTCTTTTAATTTTTTTACATTTTGAGTAAAGGAATTAATTTTTTCTGGATTTTTGATCAATTTTTCTAATTCTTGATTAGCTTTTCTAGTATTTTCTTCAACAATTCCTATTTTATAATTTTTAATAATTTCTAAATTACCGTCTTCTTGACCATGAATATGAGTAATAGCAAAAAAAGCTGTTTCACAAGCAATGCTTTCGAATAAAGTATTGGGCCCGGCTTTGCCGATTACCATATCAGCAGCTTGCATATACAAATGCAAATCTTTGGTATAGGCCAAAGGAATTATTTCTGCCTTGGAAGAGCTGAAATTATGCAAACTTTGTTTGACTCCTAAAACATTGTTGTATAAGAATTCATTTTTGCCACAAGCGATTATAAAATTAACTTTTTTATCACAGTTAATAATACTTGGTAAAATTTTTAAAACAGTATTTGAACCTTCTGAGCCAGAGACAATAAGAAAAGTTAAATTGTTGTTAATTTTTAATTTCTCTCTAATTTTTTGCTGGTCATAGTCTTTTTCAAATTTACTTCTTACAAACCAACCAGATTTTTTCATGTTTTTTTTATCGACATAGTTTTTACAGCTATTTTCATCAAAAATCATTTGAGTTTTAGCTTTTTTTGAAATCACCAAAGAATGAGCAGTTTTAGGATCAGTAATAATATTAATTAGAGGAATTCCTTTTTTCTGTAATTTTTCTAAAGCCGGATTGCACCCAAAATAAGTACTAATGCATAGGTCAATTTTATTTTTCTTAACAAAATCATTAATCTTTTTTTCGTCATTAACTATAAATAAATTTTCTAAAAATTTTCTAACATTTTGCTCTTTTTGAATAAATTTTGAACTAAAATAAAAAGAAGCTCCTAGATACTCTGGAATAAATTTATAAACAGAATTATAGGCAAAACTTAAAATTTCTTTGCGAAAATATTTTTTTACCTTATATCTATCTTTAGCTTTTTGCTCGATTTTTTCCGCGATAGCATCAGCAATACTTTCGTGGCCATAACCGCTAGTGAAGATACCAATGGTTTTCATAACTCGGCTATTATATACTTTTGTTCATTCAGGTAGAAATATGAAGATTATTGTTGGTCTTGGTAATCCAGGTAAAGAATACGAAAATACTAGACATAATGCTGGTTTTACTTTCATTGATTTTTTAGTACAAAAATTTGCTTTAAGTCTTAAATTTGATAAAAAATTTAACGTAGAGTACGTTAAAACAGAAATAATTCAAAATGGAGTAGCCGAAGACATTTGCCTTATTAAACCAATGGCTTTTATGAATAATTCTGGTATTACTTTGAGAGCTTTTTTAGATTATTTTTATGCAGAAGTTTTAGAAGAAACTGAAAGCAATCATTTAATTGTGGCTCATGATGATTTAGATCTTGATTTAGGTCAATTTAAATTGCAAAAGGGTAAGGGTCCCAAAGTACATAATGGTTTAAATTCAATTTATAAGCATTTAGGACATAAAAATTTTTGGCATTTACGTCTTGGCATAGATTCTCGAATTGGAAGTCGCAACATTGAACCAAGTAATTATGTGTTGATGAAAATGAACCAAATTGATCAAGAAAAATTAAAAAAAGTTATTGCTGAGGTTGCCACATGTCTATTTTCCACTTAAGTTTTCAGAAGACTAAGAATTTAAAATACATTTATGCTGTTCGCTTAGTTAATGAATTGGCCAATCAATTAATGGTTTTTTTCTTGCCAATTTATTATTTTAATTTACGTTTTTCCTTTATGAGCCATTTAAGTTTAACTTCTCTTCAAGAAGGGATTTTTAATGTGGCCATGATTTATGCATTAACTCGATTAATTTCTTTATTATTTGCCATTCCTACTGCCAAAATTTTAATTAAATTTGGCATCAGACAAGGCTTTGTAATGGGACATTTATTTTATGCATTATTTGTTTTGTGTCTCTATTTATCTAAAAACAACATAAATTTTATCTTTTTGGCCACGATCATAAACGGTTTGCAAGTCAATTTATTTTGGAATAGCTATTATTATTCTTTAAGTCGTAACAGTGATCAAAATAAAATCGGGGCTAATTTGGGGATAATTAATTTTTTATTAAATTTACTAGCCATGATTTCACCTGCGCTTGGAGGATTAATCATTATTACCTTAGGTTATCAAACCTTATTTTTAGTGGGTTTAGTCATTGTTTTACTTGGGGTAATCTTTTCAGTATTACTAGATAATGTCAAAGTTAAAGATAGTATTTCTTATAAAGAATTTGGTGTTTGGTTGAAAGAACCTGGCTTTAGGCGCTTAGCTTTGACTTTCACCGGTCGTTGTTTTAATGATGCCACTATCGTTCTGTGGGCACTTTACATGTTTATTTTATTGGGTAGTACTCAGGGATTGGGTTATTTATATAGTTTATCTTTGTTTTTAGCCTTGTTTATTAGTTATGGGGCCGGTTCTTTTATTGATAAACATAAAAATCAAAAACAATTTCTTTTTTCTGGAGGATTTTTGTCAGTTTTTTGGGTTTTGAGAGGTTTTTTGATTAATATTTGGTCAATTACCATTTTGAATGCTTTTGACAAATTAACTGCCAGCTTTCATTGGTTATTTTTTGATCGTAGCTGGATACTAAGAGGAAAAGGTCGAGAAGCTTTATCTTATTTTACTTATAGACAAATGATTTACAGTTTTTCGGCCATTATTTTTTGGCTAACTGTGGCTTTTCTTTTTTACTTTTTTGTTTTTGCTTGGAGAAGCTTATTTATCATAGCTGCTCTAGGTGTACTTCTGACACTTTTAATCAAAGAACATCATACAGAAGAGATAACTTAGAATTTTCTATTTAAATTGAAATCAAGTATTTTCTTGAGTAATTCAGCCAAACTTTTTGAGGCAATTCCTTCAATTTGAATTTCTGTCTCTTGTTTTAATTGCTTAATTGTTTCATCAAAACTTTTACTAGTGTATTTATCAAATAATTTTTGAACTTTGACAATGTTTTCTAAATTTATTTTTTTATCACCTAAATTTTTGTTAATAAATTGTCGTTCTAACTGATTAGCATTTTTAATCAAAGTAAGATAAAGCAGGGTTTTTTTACCCTCTTTAATATCTGAAACAAAACTTTTACCTGATTCTCGTTCTGTGCTAAAAATACTAATTTGATCATCTTTAATTTGGAAAATTAAACCCAATTTCTCGCCAATATCTATTAATTTTTCAACTTCTGAAGTATTTAATTGATTAGTAATGCCAGCTAATTGCAGAGGTAAAGAGAAAGTATAGCGAGCAGTCTTAAACAAATACATTTGCAAAACTTCATTCTCTAGAGGTAATTCGTTTTGTAAAGTAATTTTAGAATCAAGCATTTCTGCAAAATTAGTTTTGATAATTTCTTGATCAATGATGCTTCTAATTTTATCAACGGTTGTTTTTGGTAAATTAGAAACCTCATTTAAAGCTTCATTGGCTAAATAATTTAAAATATTGCCAAGGCAAATAGCCATGCTCTGACCATAGTTCTGAGGATTTTTATAATCTTTTTTAAGGGCATTTTTTGTATATTTTTGCCAGACGGAATCTTGTCCACGACGCATTTCATCCTGATCAATAATATCGTCATGAACAAGTAAGCTAGAATGAATAAGTTCTAATGCACTAGCTATGGCTAAAAAATCTACTTGATTTGTTTCATAATTTTTTTGATCAACTGTTTTGCTAGCGAGTAAAAAAAGACTTCCGCGAATAGTTTTTCCACTCGTGACAAAATCCTTGATGATAATAAAAGCTTCTTTAGCTAAAATTTGTTGTTTAAATTCTTGTTCCTTGCTGGTTAAAAAATTTAACAACCAGCTATCAATTAATTTTTTTTCTTCTTGTAAATTTTTTAGCATCAATCTTTCAATTATAACCGACGCAAGCAAAGTGGAACGATTTCTTTTTTTTGCATGATTTTACTCTTTTTTACGACTATTAAAGAGCAATGTCATTTTTTCAAAAAAACCTAAAAGTCACATCTGATCTGGAAATGATCGCTAATCGTCAACAACAATTAAAAACAAAATGGAAAAAAGGTGAATTTAGTCATCTTTTTAATGTTGATCAAGAATTAGGCCGAGCTAATCAGAAAAATTGTGAAAACATGATCGGGGCAGTTGCACTCCCGGTTGGTTTAGCTGGTCCAGTAAAAATTACTTGTGAGAAACAAACAACAGAGTTTTTTGTGCCTTTAGCTACTAGTGAAGGTGCTTTAGTAGCCAGTGTTAATCGAGGTTTAAAAGCAATTAATCAAGCTGGAGAAGCAGAAGTTATAGTGCAAAATGTAGGCATCACTAGAGCACCGGTGTTTGCTTTTAAAAAAGGAAGCGAGGCTTACGCCTTTACTAAATACTTAGAACAACCAAAGATTCTCAAACAAATTAGTTCAATAACTGAGGCAACCAGCGCTCATCTCAAATTTTTAAAACTGATGAGTTTTGTAAGAGGTAGAAACGTTTATGTACGTTTTAGTTTTTTAACTGATCAAGCTATGGGCATGAACATGGTTACGATCGCTTTGCAAAAATTATGGGAAGATTTTTTGAGTCAATATGAAGGGATAGAAATGTTGGCTTTATCAAGTAATGTTTGCACAGATAAAAAATCTTCATTTATTAATCAAATCTTGGGTCGAGGCTATAGTGCTCAAGCAGAAGTTTTTTTAAGTGAGAAAATTTTACAAAGTATTTTTAAAACCAATGTTAAAGCCTTGATTAGAACTCATCATGCTAAAAATCTCTTGGGCTCAAATTTAGCAGGCTCTTTGGCCAGTAATATGCAATTTGCTAATGTAGTAGCAGCTTTTTATATGGCCACAGGTCAAGATTTGGCTCATGTGACTGAAGCTAGTCAAGGAACCACTATTATCGAAGAAGAATCTAATGCAGATGGAGAAAAAGGTGTTTATTTTGCTGTCAATTTACCAAATTTGCCATTAGGAAGTGTTGGAGGTGGTACAAATTTACCAGCACAAAAAGAATTAAAAAATTTAATTTCAAAAGATAATAAAAAAATTGATTCATCGCAGTTAGTTGCAATTCTTGCAACTGGTGTGTTGGCGGTAGAGATTTCTGGTTTAGCAGCTCTTAGTAATCACACTTTAGCTAAAGCTCATCAATCTTTGGCCAGGTAGAAACTAAAAAACATGAAAAGTTCTGAAATAAATAAAAACCGAATCGGAATTGTTGCTTACGGCACAGCTTTACCTAAACAAAAAGTTTTGACAAATACAATTGCTCAAAGTCAGGGTAAAAATAGCGACTTAGCAAAATCATTGGGCGTTTTATCCAAAACTGTGCCAAATGTTGATGAAGATACTATTACTTTGGCCACTAGTGCAGGGAAAATTGCTCTTAATCGTTTTTTATCTAACGGTGGAGTAGTTGATGATATCGAAACACTTTTTATTGGCAGTGAAAGCCATCCGTATGCAGTGAAACCGTCTGGCACAGTAGTAAAAACAGCTTTGGGTTTGAGTGATTATTTAAGCATGGCTGATTTACAATTTGCTTGCAAAGCAGGTT
>CAZBVY010000030.1:1550-8314 GCA_964495475.1 uncultured Pseudomonadales bacterium | reverse complement strand
GTTTTGTTTCAGATAAAAAATTGTTATCCATTTATCAAGAATCTATGGCTTTAGTACAACCTTCATTTTCTGAAGGTTTTGGTTTAACCGGGATCGAGGCTATGGCCAGTCGTTTGCCAGTCTTGGCTTCGGACATTAAAGTATTCAGAGAAATTTATCAGGATGCGGCTTTCTTTTTTGATCCCCATTCTTGCGAAGATTTTCTTAAAGCCCTCGATGATTTAGAAATAAGTAATCGCAAAAAAATTACCGATCGAGGTATCAAAATTGCTAGTCAATACAGTTTTGATAAAATGGCTCAAGAAATTTGGACAGAACTTCTCAAGCAATTATGAAAAGTCGTATAGCTTTGATATATGATCGCGCCAACACCGCTTATGGTGGAGCAGAACAAGTGCTTTTGGCTCTTCAGGCACTTTATCCGGACATCACTCTTTTTACTTCGGTTTACGATCCTAAAAAAGCCAAGTGGACTAAAAAATTTACCAATGTCAAAACTTCATTTTTACAAAAAATTCCTTTTACTACTAAGTTGCATCGTTATTTAGCTGCTTTGATGCCCATTGCTTTTGAATGCCTAGATTTATCTACTTACGACATAATCATTTCTGTTACCAGCGCCGAAGCTAAAGGCGTGCTAACCAAAGCCAATCAATTACATTTATGTTATTTATTAAGCCCTCCTCGTTATCTTTATCACTATCAAGATGAATATTTAAAACAAAATCGTCTTTTAAATTTGCCCATTATTCATTTTTTTGCCAAATCAGCTTTAAATTATCTAAAAAAATGGGATCAAGTAGCCATTTATCGTCCTGACTTAATTATTCCAATTGCGCAAATCGTCAAGCAAAGAGCACAGAAGTATTATCCTCAAATAAAATTAGAAAAAGTAATTTATCCACCCATTGATGCCTCTTTGATTGAATACCAAAATAAGCAAACAGCAATTATTGAAGGTCAATACTTATTATTAGTGAGTCGTCTCGTACCCTATAAAAACATTGCGCCAGCCATCCTGGCTTGTCAAAAATTGGGACAAAAATTAGTGATTGTAGGAGAAGGACCAGAAAAAAATAACTTAAAAAATTTAGCCAATGAATTAATTATCTTTAAAAAACAGTTAAGTAAATCAAGTTTAGCTAATTTATATCAGCATTGCCAAGCTGTCCTAAGTCCTGGATTAGACGATTTTAGCATTGTGGCATTAGAAGCTAATTTGTTTGGTAAACCAGTTATTATTAATCAATTAGCCGGCGCCAGCGAATTAATCACTGATAAAATTCATGGATTACATTTAACTTATAAAACCACTGATTCTGTAGAAATGATTACCACTAATCTGGTAAAAAGTATTCAAAAATTAAACAAGATTCATTTTGATGCCAAAATACTACGCAAAAATGCGCTAAAATATGATACAAATAAGTTCGGTTCTGATTTTGACAACGCTTTGCAAAAAGCTTATCAAGCAAAAAAAGAAGGAAGATTATGATCGATAAAAAACAAATTTATGCTGTTTTATTAGCCGGAGGTGGAGGCACTAGACTTTGGCCTAAATCTAGAACTAAAACTCCTAAACAATTTCTCAAATTAACTGGTTCACAAAGCATGATGCAGATTGCGGCTTCTCGTATCAATAAATTAGTTGACTGGGAAAATATTATCGTTGTTACCAATCAAATTTATCTTGAAGAAGTTAAAAAACAACTTCCAGAAATTAAAGTCGAAAATATTATTGCTGAACCAGAAAAACGCGACACCGCCGCCGCTATGTTAGTTGGCGCTCTTTATGCTAAAAGTAAAAATGAAAATGCCGTTGTGATCAATGCTGCTTCAGATCACATCGTCGAAAATATGCCTGAATTCATTAAAGTAATGAATGCTGCCATTGAAACTGCAGTGGAGAATCCTTACTTGGTGACAGTGGGAATCACTCCTTCTTATCCCACCAGTGCTTTTGGTTATATTAAAGTTGGTCATGATATTAAAAAAATTAAAAGAGATTTAACTCTTTTTAGAGTGGACAGTTTTACAGAAAAACCAAATTTAGCCACTGCTATTGCCTTTATTTCTACTGGAGCCTATTTTTGGAATGCCAATATGTATGTCTGGTCGGCCAAAGAATTAAAAAATGCTTTTGCTAAATTCATGCCTGATATGTTGGCTTTATGCAAAGACCTAGACAAATTAAAAAGTAAAGAATTTCACCAAGCCTTACCAAAAATTTATAAAGAAATTGAAAGTATTTCTATTGACTACGCCATTAGTGAAAAAGCCGATAATCTAGTTCTTATTCCTGGCGATTTTGGCTGGAACGACGTGGGCGATTGGAAAGTGGTTTATGACCTGGGCAGAAAAGATTTATCTGGCAACGTCATGTTGGGCGATGAAAAAGAAATTCGTACCCTATCGATCAATTCTCACCGTAATTTAATTCACACCGATGGTCGCTTAGTGGCAGTTTGTGGCATTGATGATTTAATAGTTATTGATACTGATGAAATTTTAATGATTTGTCCTAAGAGCAAAAGCCAGGATGTAAAAAAGATGGTAGAACGACTCAAAGAAGAAAATAAAAAAGAATATCTATAAAATTATGTCTTACGATCAAAAAAAAAGAATCCTAGATTTAATAGTGGCCGTTATTTTAATCATCGCCTTTTTACCTTTTTGGATTATCATTCCTATCTTAATTTTCTTTGACTCTGGCTGGCCAGTAATTTTTACTCATAAAAGAGTGGGTAAAGATGGAATTGATTTTGAACTTTATAAATTTCGTTCCATGGTTCTTAATGCCGATGAAATTCTTCATCAAAAAAATCATAAATTACTTAGACAATTTAAAAATGGTGACTGGAAAATTGCTGCCAAAGATGATCCTCGCATTACTTCTCTGGGAAGATTTCTACGTTCTTTCACTATCGATGAATTTCCTCAACTCTTTAATGTCTTAATGGGGCAAATGAGCATGGTTGGTCCCAGAGCTTATGTGCGCAAAGAATTAGAGGAACAAAGTAAAAAATATCCCGAAACTAAACAATATATTCCTTACATTCTTTCTGTTAAACCAGGCATTACTGGTCCCTGGCAAACTAGTGGACGCAACGAAATTCCTTTTGATAAAAGAGCCAAAATGGATGCAGAATATGCAAAAAACAAAAATATTACACAAGATATTTTGATCCTATTGCGTACTCCCAAGGCCATGCTGTCCAAGTGGTAGTCCACTTAATTTGAATCTGCTATACTAATTTCTTATGGATAATATTTTACCCGACAATGAACAAGAAATTAGAATAGAAAATTTATTCGCCTCAAAAACTCCTGAATCAATTGAGCCTGTTTCTTTAAAAAAGAAAAAGAAAATTGTACTTAAACCATGGCAAAAAATCGTTTTCATAGTGGCTTCATTGCTCATAATTTTATTAACCAGTATTGCTAGCTACACCGCCTTAATTGCCAAAGAAATTAAAAACGAAGTCGATCAAATTACTCCAGTAGCTTTAGAGGCCAAAGCCATTCTTTCTAGCCAAAACATCATGGCTTTACCAGAAAAAATTGCTCAATTAAAAACAGGTAAAGAAAAAATCCAAGCAAGTTATCATAAATTAGCCTTTTATGGCAAAATTCCTTTACTAAAACAGTATTACTTTGACGGTGAAACTCTTTTTAAAGTAGCTGATTTAGGCATTAGTTCTGCAGAAAAAGGTGTCAATGCTTTGGTTCCTTATGCTGATATTTTAGGTTTTCAGGGAGAAGGATCTTTTGCTGGTGGCACCACCCAAGATCGCATTGTCTTAATTTTAGAAACACTTAAAGAAATTCAGCCTACTATTGATCAAATCGATCAAGAAATGCGTACTTTAGCGAATTTGTTAAATGAAATTGATCCCAACAGATATCCTCAGAAACTCAAAGGTCAAGAAATTAGAAATAAAATCATTGAAATACAAAAAACTAGCAAAATAGCCAGTCAAACATTTTCTGACTACAAGCCAGTAATTGCTTCTCTGGGTAAAATGGCTGGAGCAGAAGAACCTCAAAAATATTTGGTTTTATTTCAAAATGATAATGAACTACGTCCAACCGGTGGATTTTTAACAGCCTATGCCATCATTACCATTGATAAGGGTGTAGTAAATTCTGAAAAATCAGATGATATTTATGAGTTAGATCAAAAATTTACCAAAAGAATTGCTATTCCTGAAGTTTTAGGTAAATACCTCACTACTGAAAAATATTATCATCTGCGTGACATGAACATTTCTCCGGACTTTAAAACTTCTATGGAAGAATTTTATGCTAATTATTCTACTGTTAGAGGAGAACCAGACGATATTGATGGCATCATTGCCGTAGATACGCATGTACTAAGCGAACTATTAAAAGTTATTGGTCCAGTAGAAGCTCCAGGATATGGCGTTTTCTCTGCTGAAAATGATATTCGTTGTGATTGTCCACAAGTAGTTTACGCACTATCAGAAATTATCACTAAACCAACTCCTTACATGAGAGAAGATCGCAAAGGCGTACTTGGTCCTTTAATGAAATCTATTTTAGCTAAGACTTTTGATCTAGATAAAGCTAGATTTCCTGAACTATTTGCCGTGGCCATGAGTAGTATTGAAAGCCGTCACTTACAAATGTATTTCATGGATGAAACTAGCCAATTAGCCACTGAACAAATTAATGCCGGGGGTAGACTCTACGAGTTAAAAGATAACTTCAAAGGTTGGCAAATGGGCACCAATATGGATTTTCTAGCCATCGTTGATGCTAATTTGGGTGGAGCTAAATCAAATTTATTCACTAATTATGAAGTTAAACAAACAATCAATACTCCAGTTGATGGTCGTTTAGAAAAAACAGTAGAGATTACTTACAAAAACACTCATAAAGCAGATAATTGTAACCTGGAAGCTGGCAAACTATGTCTTAACTCTACTCTTAATGATTGGTTGAGAATTTATGTCCCAGCCGGAGCGCAATTAATCGATATTCAGGGCATTAGTAATGAAGCTAGTGTTTATGAAGAAGCTAATTTAACAGTGATTGATGGTTATTTTAGCCTCGAACCCATGGGCTTAGCTAAAATCAAGTTAAGCTACACTGTGCCTTATACCGACACCGTCAATTACAATTTAAAAATGTGGAAACAAGGTGGCATCGATGCTGTGCCTCTTCTAATTGATGTTACTGGCGGAGAAGAGCAACTGTTGTTAGATAAAGATTTAGATTACAGTACAACCTTCTAATCATTATGAGTCATTCATTTAAGACAGAAGCTATAGTTCTTAAAAGAACTAATACTGGCGAAACTGATCGCATTGTTACCTTATTATCTAAAGATCACGGCAAGATTGTTTGTGTGGCCAAAGGCGTACGCAAGCTTAAATCCACTAATCGCGCCATTTTAGAACCAGGTAATTTAGCTCAAATTTTTTTAATTGAAACCAGGTCTTTGCCAATTTTAACTCAAAGCAAACTGATCAAAGAGGCTGATTCTGTACGCAAATCTCTTACTGGAATTTCACAATTATCACAAATTCTAGAAATTTTTGATCGTTTGTTTGTGGAAAACTACATTGAACCAGAAACTAGTCAGTTAGCTTTTGCCATTCATCAAGAATTATTGAGTAATAATAAAAACAATTCTAAAATTAAATTGATGTTGCACAATTTAATTAAAAACCTTGGTTATCAAGATATTAAAGATACTGCTTATTCTAATGTCTTAGATTATGTAGCAGAAATTACTGAGAAAAAAATGAAGAGCTTTGATTTTTTAAAAGTTAACTAAGAACAAGCTTATTTCTCATGTGGTTTATTGTATAATCAAAACATCTTATGTCGGATATTAAACCCACCACTACTCTTGAAGAAATCAGTGCTTTAGCCAAACGTCGCGGATTTGTTTATCAAACCTCAGAAATTTATGGTGGTCTTGCCAACTCTTATGAATACGGCCCAAATGGAGTAGAGATCTTACGCAAAATTAAAAATTTATGGTGGAATTTTTTCATTAGTAAAAGAGAAGACATGCTAGGACTCGATAGTCAGATTATTTTGCATCCCAAAACTTGGGAGGCTTCTGGACATGTTGGTTCTTTTGCTGATCCTATGGTAGAAGACAAAGTTAATCATAAAAGATATCGAGCAGATCATTTGATTGAAGCTTGGCTAGAAAAAAATCAACTCGCTAAACCGCCAGTGGTAGAGGCTATGAAAATTGAAGAAATGAATAGCTTTCTTCAAGAAAACAAAGTCAAATCTCCAGACGGAAATGAAATTAGCGAAGTGAAAAATTTTAATTTACTTTTTGAAACTTCCATCGGAGTAGTAGCCGATGAAAGTAATAAAGTCTATTTACGTGGCGAAACAGCTCAGGGAATATTTTCTAATTTTAAACAAATCCTAGATACCAATCGCGTTAAATTGCCTTTTGGTGTTGGTCAGATCGGTAAAAGTTTTCGCAATGAAATTACTACCGGACAGTTTGTTTTTCGCACTTTAGAATTTGAACAGGCAGAAATCGAGTACTTCTTTGATCCAGATCAAAATGATTGGCAAATTCTCTTTAAAGATTGGCAAGATCAAATGTGGTATTTTGTGACCGAGATTCTAGGGATAGATGCTAAATTCTTGCGTTGGCGCCGTCATGAAGATAGCGAACGCAGTTTTTATAGTAAAGACACCTACGATCTAGAATATCTCTATCCTTTTGGTTGGAAAGAGGTCTGGGGTATTGCTTATCGCACCGA
>CAZBVY010000030.1:0-1450 GCA_964495475.1 uncultured Pseudomonadales bacterium | reverse complement strand
AATATCTCTATCCTTTTGGTTGGAAAGAGGTCTGGGGTATTGCTTATCGCACCGATTATGATCTCAAACAACACATGAAATTTTCTGGTAAAAGTTTGGAATACACTGACCCCTTTACCATGAAGAAATTCATACCTCACGTCATCGAACCAGCAGTAGGAGTCAATCGCTTGTTTTTAATGGTGCTTTGCAACGCTTATCAAAAAGATGAAGCCAAAAATCGTCTAGTTCTTAAGTTAAATCAAAATCTCGCTCCTTATCAGTTAGCAGTTTTCCCTTTGTTAAAGAACAAGGAAGAACTTGTCGATAAAGCTAGAGAAATTTTTAAACAATTACAAAAAAAGTATTCAGTCGCATGGGACGAAAGAGGAAATATTGGAAAACGCTATCTTTCCCAAGATGAACTTGGTACTCCATATTGCTTGACTATCGATTTCGAAACTTTAGAAGACAACAGCGTCACTATTCGTCATCGTGATGATGCTTCTCAAGAAAGAATTAAATTAGATAATCTTCAACACCATTTAGCAAATTTGTTATAAAATGAAAGTCTGTTCATTATGCAAATAACGCCAAAAACCAAAAAAAAGTTATTAATTATTCTCCCCATCGTTGTGCTCGTGATTATTGGTGCACTTCTCATGCTCAATAAAGATAAAGATTCCAAGCAAACTGCTGAACCAACAAATACTAAGAAAAAAGTCCAAAGTCCTGTCAATGTTATCACTGTTGCCGAAAGACCTTACATCAAATTAGAACCTAGTGCTGACGGACATTACATCGTCATGATCATTGAAGAAGTTAAAAAAACAGCCACCCAATTAGATTATGAAATGGAATATCAAACTGGTTCTATGTTGCAAGGTTTTGGAGGATTAATTAAACTCGACAAATTACCAGTTTCAGAAAAGAAACTTTTTGGTTCTCAATCAGCTGGAGGAGCCATCACCTATCATGAAGACATTAAAGGAGGCAACCTACTGGCACAATTCATTGGTACAGAGAATTATGCAGTTAAATCAGCCTGGCGTTATTTTACCAATAATGAAAAGGCCACGGCTTTTAGTTCACAAGATACTAAATTTAGTATTAGCAACCAAAGTTTAAATAAATATTCTTATTTAATTATTTACAATTCACCCGGCTATCCTGGAGAAGTTAGTGAAGAATTACTTTCTGATCCTTACGTAGTGACTGCTGAGAAATCTTTGAAATTATTAAGTAGTAATTTTGATGTCAGTATTCGTTCTAGTGAGGATGGACAGATCGTGGGCTACGACGGTTCCAAGTGGCAAAAAATGGACAGTACTTACGAAAATGGAGTAGTGAAAGCCAGCGGTCCGATCATGGATGTTTACTTACTTACCAAAAAGTAATTTAGCAGTCAACAGCCAACTCTGCTAATTAGCCCCTCAACTTTTTTAGATTGATGTATCAAGATCTATTTTGA
>CAZBVY010000029.1:0-8570 GCA_964495475.1 uncultured Pseudomonadales bacterium | reverse complement strand
ACCCCAACAAATATAAAAAAATCCAGCGTTGCTGGACTTTTTTATATTTGCAGGGATTAGTAGAGGATGTTAGAACCTATTTTACCGATAGCAACTTGAATAGTCTTTGAGTAAATATAGAATATGCTTATTATGATAATGAAGACGCTTCAGGCTATTGTGAATTGGTATTCTCTAAATAAAGTATATCTTGATCTCGCAAGAGAAGGAGTCTTTGTTATCGGATTAGTAGCTACAGTCATAGGATATTTTAAGTTATTAGGTTTTCTCACTCAAAAAAAAGCTCTCAATAAAAGACAAGAAATGGAAAATGACGCCAAGCTGTATAAAGAGGTGCAGAGTGATCTGAAGGAGTATGTTAATGGATATGGAGCATCTTTGGGGAATCGCCATGATATTAAAATTAGGCTTATGTATATAAAAAACTATCCTTATGAGCTAAACGATGATGGTTTTAGCCAAATGCTCTACTACTATTTTATGTCAGAAGAACATGAGGCTGGTGGGTATATATCGAGTACTGGTTTGTATGTTATGGAACATATTTGGTTTTTTGGTAACAGCATTTATTACAATCCTAAAAACGAAAAGTGGTTTGTAGACAAAAAAGGACAGTCTTTCAATGGATACAAAGAACTTAAACACAAACAGCTCGTACGCCATATTCCATTTATGAACATCTATGGATATGATTTTAATCCTGACTGGGCTGAAGAGCCTGTTTTCTACACTAAATACAAATATGATAATTGGAAATTATATACAGATGAGTTAGAAGCAGTTAGTGTTGATCAGGAGTATCATCTGGCATATAAAGTTAAATTAAATAAGAATAAGCGTACGAGAAGGTTTATGATTTTATTAAGAAAATATAAGGAGAAACTAATCTCTAAGTTTATTAACTAGACCACAACATCATTTTTATAGACAGAATAGATTGATAATTACTACATTTTTATTCTGCATGGCGGGAAGAAATCCACGACTCACTCACTTATATTTTCTAAAGGTTTGCTTACTGTATTACCCAGACTCGTTTTACTCGCTTGTTAATTTCTAATAAACTGCTCATATATCTTATTGTATATAGAATCTAACAAAATCATATTTCTTTCAAAATTATGGTTATCTCCCCTAGTAGGTACAGGAGGATTGCTTCTACTAATTTCTCCCCAAAACCATTCTTTTCCGTGCTCCTGGACCCTTCTCTCTTCTTTCAATTTTTTTAATTCTGACCAGTTATTTTCAGTTAAATCAAATTCAAAATCGCCAACTCTTTCCATATTTTTCAACTCCTTGTATATATATCCACAACAAGAAAAGAAAAAATACTCGTAAATATGCAGTTCTTTGATGAGAGGGCTAGATAAAATTCTATTTACTGGCAGATAATCAGTCACCGACCTGTATTCTTCGCTTCTATTTTTTAATCTATTGAACGAACAAACAGCCCCAATAAATTGTTCCTCTAATAAAATTAGTTTAAAAAAAATTTCCTTATTTCCAAAAATTTTACCAGATTTTTCAAAGAATGAAGCATTATCTTCTGGTTTGTCAGAAGATATAAGAGATGAAAATTTTGTAAATTGTTTAGTAGAAAAATTTGTTATGTACATAAGTAAAAAACCGATAAACTAAACCAGACTTCTAGAAGTTAGATTTGTCTAATGTGTTAAGTAAAATATGTGCACACACACTCTATTCTGGAGTTGAACGACGATGACGTTTAACTCTAGTGCCATCTTTTTTGCGATATGGTCTGACAGGAACAATTTTTTGTTCTTTTTTACCATAAGCAGAGGTTTTTGTTTTTGCCATAAAATCCTTTCTATTTTATAATTTTTTTAATTCTGACTCTCTTTCTCTTATAACTTTGAGAATTCTCTTCCATAAATCTGAATTGATAAACTTATTAACATTATCTCTGGCTATTTCATTGATCTCAGACTTTCCTAGATCAATATTCCCTAATACCTTAGACATTTCATCTTCTAATTTATCTAGAAACCAAATAACTTTAATGTCAACATATTTGGTTTCCAATTCATTTTTCTTTTTTTGCCAATTTTTAGGAAAATCGTGTTTAAGTTTATCTAAATCTATAAAGCATAAAACAAGATCATAATCAATTCCAACTATTGATCTTTTACAATTCTCCAAAATATCCTTCGGACTACAACCGTGGCTATTGTCAAAAATAAAAGGATGCCAATTCTTAGTGTGATAAACAAATTGACTTAATTTAAGCAAAGCAATTAGAAACTTTTTGTCTTTTCTTCCCTCTCCATAAACCAAACCAGAGAATTTTCTAATCGCGTTTTCTGACATTTATGTTCTAATTCTTGGAAATGCTCCATAAGCTCCAGACATATACTTTGCTAAATAATTAGCATCACTTCTAATTCCACCAACCTCATTCAACCTATAAACTCTACTCTCACAATTGTCATTCTTTTCAGTCAAAAATATTTGGTGTAAGTCCAATATTTTCATAAATCCTAACGAGTGCGATGAAAAGAATAATTGCGTACTATTGTTTAACTTCTCATCTATAAAATAACTAATTAACTTATTAAATGCTTCTGGATGTAACCCGTACTCTAACTCATCAATAACGACATACGCATCGTTTTTTGCCGCATACAAAATTTTAACTAAATTAAAAAACAACAATTGAGTACCTCTTGATTCATATTCAAAAGCCAAAGCAGTATTATCCCCATTTATGTTGTGAACACCCGAGGCTAAAATTTTCTTTTCGTTGAAATCTGTCTGTTCTCTAATATCAAAAGCTTTTAGACCCAAATCAAATTTACTTATAAAATCATTGATTTCCTTAGCAATTTCTGGATCCTGCAAAAATAGTCTAAGTGAACTTACCTGATTTTCTATATTATTTATATGACCTCTCTCATTTATGTTAGTCTTGAATTTCGAAAAATATTTATAAACTGTTTGAATAATCTTTATTTCAGATAAGGAATTGAAAAATACTATAGAAGAAACATTCGGTTTTATATCAACGGAATTTTTTTCTGCAATACCAATATATTTCTTATTTAAGAAATCAAAACCATTGCTTTTTCTATCAAAAATCTTTTCTTTTCTAGAATATTTTTCTACAGATTTAACCTCCAAGCTTTCTTTAACAACCAGATTATCTTTTATGGAAAAACTATAAAAAAACAAAGTTTTTTCGAGTTCGAATTCTACAGTTATATTAGAAACATTTTTGTTATTAAAAAACGGCTTGAAAGCAGCACTAAGGTCTGGTTGTTTGTCATCACCATTAGTAATAAAGTAACCAATAAAACTTAATAATCTGATTATATTAGTTTTGCCAGCCGCATTAGGACCAACGAAACCAATGATTTTGCTAATTTGATTACCAAATTCAGAATTGTAATAAGAATATGAAGTTTTTTTGTTAGCGGTAAAATCTAGTATTTGCTCTGTTTTAAAGGAATAAAAATTGTTAAATTTTATTTTTCTTATCATAATTGGTCATATTATAATGGAAAAATCAACAAAAGTAAATACTTAATACAAAATTTTGTATTAAGTAGCAATTTATGTCAAAACTCATACCCAGAAGTTAAATTGCTGAGGAGTATTGGGTATACAATAACTACCTCGGATTCAACTCCAAAAGCATTCATGCCAAATAAAGTGCTATCAACAAAGCCTTCAATTTTAATCCTATCTCCATAGGCAATCTTACTTGGATCTAGTGAATAAGCATTGACGGCAACATAGTTTGAATAATTGTCTGGGTCCAAACAGATTAGATATCTTGTTTTACTTTTGTCATAAATAAATTTGCTAGAAATACAATTAAAAATGATCGTACTCCCATTGTTAATATAATCATTCTTATATTTATCGGTTAAACTCAAGATATTTCTAATCGTTGTTTCTGTTTTCACTCTATTATTGACAGGAGTTTCTTCTACATCATCTGGAGTAAATGTGATAACAACATTCTCATCTTCCGATATTGCAGAGTTATTGATACCCTCTTCACTATTGGCAACTTGTTTCTCTGATTCATTATTGTTTTCTGGTTCCTTAGGATTTAATGCATCATCTTGCTTTTGTTGCTCAACTACTTCTGTTTGTTTTGCATTTTTTGACTGATTTCTATCAGCTAAATTGGCCACAAACTTAACCATTCTAAGAAATAAACTTCCTATAAATGCAATTATGAGTACATAAAAGAAGATTTTTAGTTTTGTTTTAAATTTAATTTTCACAATATCCTTAATCTTGTTTTTCTATTTATTGAATAAGGAGTTGTTCACTAAAACAAAAATGGACAACCCCCTCAGGTTGTCCGCTACCACGCTTCCAGCCTTCAACGGGAGTTGCCCATTTTTAGCTGGAAACCATTAGGTCTTTTGTGGTAGCGGACCTGTACTTGAATTATATCATCTCAAAACAGTGTTTTTTACTCCACAAACTACAATAAAATTCTTTAAATGATGAGTTATTAAAAATAGAATTAGATTGCTATATAAATTTAATATCGTATTATTTATATAAGATAATACGTAAATAGTTTTCGGAGTTTACTATTTATGAAAATAAAGCATTTCTGCATAAATTAACGTATATAATTTATGCAACAGAAAATAAAAAATAATCCTGTAATGCAAAAGACTGTTTATAGTGATAATTACTACAGACTATTAGCTCTTACTTATAATCCCAAATTCTCGACGGAAATTAAGAAATTAAGACAAGTATTTTCTGATATCGGTCATCCCATAGATTTTAAAAAAACTAATAATCAAGCTATTCAGTTAAAATGGGCCCAAGAACTTAGAGAAAAAGATAAAACAAATAAACTTAAATTTGAAGCACACGAAAGATACTATTTATCATTTGATACACAACTCAAAAAAATTATGGATAAGTTTGGTTTGGATGTAAAAAATAAAAATGAGCACTTCCTTACTAAACAGTATTTCTTTACAAATAAAATTGTAGATTTAGCTCCAAGATGGTGGGTAGGAATTAACACATACTCAAATAAGTCTAAGACATTAGCTGATAAATTAGTAATACTTGTTGAACCAAATGCAGAAGTATCTGATTTAAAAAATGCACTGCGGTACGCAAAAAAAGAGTATGCTGACTATTTCAAGTCTAGAAAGCAAATCAATAAAGAGAAATATACTTTCGAAAGAGATTGCCAACTATACATATTACATTTAAAAGCTTTAAAAAAGGTAAATTCATCTAAGGCAGCAAATAGTATCATCTGGAATAAAAATCCAAAATACCCAGAATTTCATAAGGAATTTCTAAAAATAACCAAAGGCGAAACCGTTAGTAGGGACACTTTCTCGACAATTAAAGATCGACTTTCAAAAACCCTAAAAAACCTTGTCCTCTACTGAAAATACCTTGGATCTCTCTAGAAAACCATAACAGATCAAAATACCTTTGTGCTGTGCTACATAATTTTTTGTTCCACCGATAATTAGTGGTGTGAATAAAAATAAATATAAAACTCAATCCTTGGCACTTGCTTCTGCTATATTTACTACCTCAGTTGCCTTCTTAGATTCAATCGAGAAAGATTACTCCACTAATAGAGCTACTTTTTGTTTCACTTTCACTAATAAATCTAACTTAGACAAAATTATTAAGAGCTTTTGGAATAAAGATCTTAATGTCGATTGTTTAACTTATTTTGAAAATATAAAGCAGATTAAAAATCGTTTATACGCTGAGAAAGGAATTTATGAAAAATAACCCATCTCACCTGTTCTTGAAAATAGAAAGAAACGGAAAAACCATAGTAGTAATTAAAACCAAAGAAAAAAGACGATTTTTGAACCGCTTAGCCAGGACAAAAGTAATAAATGGGGATCTTTTTGATACTTGTATCACATACCAACCAATCATAAATATAAAAAACCAAAGAATCACACCTCAAAATAAAGGAGTTTATAAAAGCAAAACAGACCTTAAGCTGGCGTTGTCTGCTTTTTTAGAAAAATAAATGATAACTAAAGAAGATTTGCTAGAACTACAGCAGATTCTAGATGAAGACTACTATTGCAAGATTCCTCTAGAAAAAGTTGAGGAAATAGGAAATGGTTTAGTTGGTTTTTATAGTCTTGCATTGGAAATTAAAGATAAAAATAAAAATGAAAAATTTAAACCCTCAAGCAGGCAGGCAACAATTACTTAACGGTTATTGTTCTCTGCCGAGAATAGCTGTTATTACCATACTAAATGAAGCCAACATATCGTTACTAAGTTATTTAGTAATGGCTATTACAATAGCAGATTGGGATCGTGGGAAATATCGTTTTGGCATTATTCGTTATTCCTCTAGAGAGTTAGCAACTCTCTTTTCAATCTCCCATACAACTTTACAGAGAAATTTTCGGAAATTGATGGAGTTGGGTTGGTTAATTTGGGACGAAGAGAATAAGGTTTACAAAGTTACTAATTATGAAACATATTCTTTAAGAGGTGCTCAACAATTAAGCAAAGAAATTTCCGAACAAATCAAAAATAACAAAAATGAGCTTGCTAACAATCTTATTCCTATCAAAAATAAAAATAAACAAAATAGTTCCACAATCCAGGCAATAAAAGAAATTATCTTTAGTGGTTATTTTAAGAATTCCTTTAATGGTTCATTAAGTATTGATAATAAAAAATTGACTAATGAGGATGTTAAGAAAATAAACGATGATATTCCTTTTTAAAATATGTATATAATACAAATTGGACCAACTAATCAAGAAGAAGACAATATAAGGCCGTCTTGTGCAATCGAGTTTTTTTCTTGGTTGGTCCACACAAGGCGGTCTTTTTTAGCAGAATCTTTATGAAATACATAATTTATTGTCGAAAATCTACAGAAAGTGAAGACCGCCAAATTTTATCGCTTCCTGCTCAGGAAAGAGAGTTGAAAGCTCTTGTAGAAAAAGAAAAACTCAATGTAGTTAAAATTTTCTCAGAGTCAGCAAGTGCTTACAAAATAGGCAGACCTCTTTTTAATAAGATGATACAGATGCTCCGAGAAAAAAAAGCTGATGCTATATTGGTTTGGACATATAATCGACTTGCAAGAAATTCACTTGATGGCGGAATGATTATTTATCTTCTAGATGAAGGTCTAATAAAAGAAATTAAAACCCCAACAGGAACAATTGATGGCAGTGGAAATGGTAAGTTTATGTTGCAACTCGAATTTGCTATGAGTAAAAAGAGCTCAGATGACAATTCTGAGGCAGTCAAACGAGGTAATCGAGAAAAAATCTTGAAAGGACTAGCTCTCAAAAAACATTTGGGATACAAATTCGTTACTAATGAAGAAACAAACGAGAGAATTCTTGTTCCAGATAAAGAAAGATTCAAGCTGTTACAAAAATCATTTCGTTTAATAATTGATGGGCATTCCGTTAACGATACTTTAACAAAACTAAATGATGAATGGGGATTCAGAACACCTAAAACTAAAAAGCTAGGAAATAAACCTCTGGCTTTAGGCAGTCTTTATAAAATACTTAAATCAGAATTTTATTGTGGTTGGCTTTATACTGCTAGAAAAGAACGAGTAAAAGGCAAACATATTGCACTAATAACAGAGGCTGAATTTGAGAAATTGCAGATAATTATAGGAAATCATCGTAGAAGTAGAAGTAAAACATTAAATCTTCCATATGGAGGACAAATCCGTTGTGGTGAATGTGGCTGTGCTGTTTGTTTGCAAGAAAAATATCAATGCATTTGTTCCGAATGTAAGAAAAAATTTGCATCTAAAAATAGAGATTACTGCCCATTCTGTCAAACAAAAATTACTGACATGAAATTACCAAAACATTTGCATTATATTTATGCCAGTTGCATCAAAAAGAAAAAAATAAAATGTCATCAACATTCAATTAACCTAGAAAATTTGGAAAAACAAATAAAGAAAATCCTTGATTCTATAGAACTTTCTCCCAGAATCGAACAATGGTTAATTAAACAAATCAATAAAAAAAATCAAGAAAAAATAGTTATATTCTTACAAGCAGATCAAAATTTAAATAAAGAATTAGTTTATATAGAAAAGCAAATAACAGAATTGCTGAAAAAGTATACAGCTCCTAGCAATAGCAACTATGAGGAAATTGAACCAGATGAATACAAAGAATTAAAAAAGAACTTAAAAGAGCAAAAAAAACAAATAATAGAGCGAATTGGTGACAACCAGGCACAAAAAGACCAACATCATAAATTTATAGAAAGCACCTTTAATTTTGCTGCAACCGCTAGGCAAAGTTTTGAAACAGCTACTTATAAAGAAAAAAGTTTAATCATTCATCAATTGGGCTCGAACCTAATTCTAAAAGATGGAAATATCACTATACAAAGCCCATATCCTTGGTTTTATATACAGAAAGCCAAACAAAAGCTTGATAGCTTAAAAGAACAAGGGCTAGAACCTAAAAAAAGTATTGAACTATACGAGAAAACAGGTCAAGTAGATGAGGTAATCTTGACATTGCAGGGCGGGAAAGAATCGAACTCTCATCAAAGGTTTTGGAGACCTCTATTCT
>CAZBVY010000028.1:0-8575 GCA_964495475.1 uncultured Pseudomonadales bacterium | reverse complement strand
TATCTGGGCATTATCTCTAAAAAATTTTCAAGAATAATTGCGGCAGCATAATGATCTATTGGTCCCTGACGTTTTTTAAGGCTAAATGAAGCTTCTTTCATTTTCTGGCCTACTTCGTAAGAAGAAAGTGTTTCATCAGAAAAAATAACTGGTAAATGGATTTTATCTTTTAGTAATTGAGCAAAAAGCTTAGTTTTATCTGCCATTTGAGCTTCAGAATATCCTAAAATAATTTTTTCAATCTTTTGTTCTTTGCAAACCTCAGCAATTTGATCAATTACAGATTTATTTGCTATTAATTGATCTTTATTGACTTGATTTTCAAGAACCACCAAAGGTTCGACTAAACTGGCTATGTTGATAGCTAGACCAATTCTTTTAGTTCCATAATCAATGCCTAAAAATTTTTCCATTATTCCTTAATTAATTGAGCAATTACAACTCCTCTGCGCAAAACTGTTCCCTCTGGAACGCAGGTTACTAATTTAAGTTGTCTGGCATCATGACGTTGTGCCAAGATAAAAGTATCAGTTGGTTGCACTTCAGTATTGCTTTGCACTTGATAAGTGTATTTCACATTATTATAAGTGAGGTAAATTTTATCACCTTGTTTCAAAGTCATAATTTTACTGAAAATTGAAGTGTAGCGTCGCGGATTTTTTTCACTGGGATTATAAAATTGACGCAAAACAGAATGACCAAAAATTACTGGCGCGCCTGGTTCTCCAGGCAAAGCAGTGCCTGGATATTGAATCAGGCTTTTGTTTAAATCAGTTCCTCCCACTCTAACTTTTGCATTGTTAACATCTAAATCCGGGATATCTAAGCGATATTCTTCCACTTGATAATCTATATCTGAGAAAGTAGTACTTTGATCATCAAACCAATTACTAAGATTGGTGTAATCTAAACTGTAGTCTAAAATGACTGGTTCATCTAATACAGTATTTGCTTCTGAATTTTCATCAATTAAATTAGATTTAGCAAAAACCAGGTTATTAGTATTGGCTAACTGTGTATTTGATAAAGGAGAAAGAAGATTGTTGTTGTGATCATTCTGAGGAAGTACTTGACTAATAATAGGCCAAGCTGCCGAACCAGCCAAAATAATTCCTACTAAAATCAAAATCAAAGGCATGGTGGTAGCACTAAATTTTACAAATTTAGGGATTCTTTGCCAAAAATTAGATTTAATTTTTTCATCCAATTCATGTTCAAAATCTTGATTGGCTATATCACGTTTAGTTAAATCTAAAACTTTTTCATCTAATTCATTGAGAGGAACATTTTTCAATAAAGCCTGTCTATAAACCCCCAGCAATTCATGCTTGTTAATTTTCAGATTTTTTGACATAGCAATTATTTATTCATCTCTATTAAAATCCTAGACTCATCAGTTGGCAATTTTTCCAAAATATTGGCTAAAAATGGTGGATTAAAAATAAAATCGACTTGTTCAATTTCTGCTTTTTCTTCTAAACTACTCTCCATTTCTGTCCAATCTTTGCCAAGCAATTCTTGCTTTAACTGATCAGGATTAAGTTTTGCCTCTGCTTTGGTACTAACTTCAGCATTTAATTTAACTCTACTAGAATCAGAGGAAGTTTGAGTTTTATCGCTCATTAAAGAAGGTTCGTCTTTAAAAACATACTCTGATGGCAAATCTTTTTCTAAAATAGATCTGGCTAAATCTTTAAGATCGGTAGAAAGATACTTAATTGCTTCAACTTCCAAAATTAAGTCTAAACTCAATGATTCAGTTTCTTCACCAAGCTCAGCAGAGAAATCACTTTTAATCACTTTAGTTTTGCCAGAAGGCAATAAATAAACTCCGTCTTTAGAAGCTTGTTCTAATTCCGTACTAGCTTCCTGAAACAATTTATCACTCAAGTTTTTTAATAAACGATTCATGTCAACTTCAGCTACAACACGAACTTCTCTGCTTGATCCACCAGAAAAGTTATCTAATGCTGTAGCAGAAAACTTATCATCAAAATAATCTGCTACTCTAAATTTAGTGTCTTTATTAAAATTAGCCTCTGAACCAATATCTTTGGCCGTAACAGTAGTTTCAGTTTTTCCATAATTTAAACCACTGTCTTTTTCTTCTGCTTTTGGAATTTCTACCTCTGAATCAAGAAGAAAATCTATGCCATTATTACTCAAGACTGTTCCTGCTTTTAATTTTGCATTTTCTAAAGTTTTGTTATAAACAATTACCTTACCTTTTGCCTTATCTCCAACTAAACCAATTCCTGTAGTAGCTGTTACATCTTGACCATTAATTTCTTTATTCTCCAAAGAAGCTTTGAGCAAGCTTTTATTAAAATCAGAATTTGCGACATTTGGATCAAGAGTAATAGTAGCGGTTTTTTGCAACAAAATTTGTTTAGGAGTGAAAACAACTCTTACTTTAGAAAAGAAAAAAGCAAAAACAGTAAAAATAGACAAAATACCTAATAATCCCGTGGCGAAACCTATTAAAATAATTTTTTGATGAAGCAAATAAAATCTTAATAAAGGCGAGCGCTTGTAGTTCTTTTTGTCTAGCAGGATCTCATTTTGATGATGATCGTTATTTGTTGTTTCTAATAGTGGAGCGTTATTTTGTTTTTTGGCAGATTTATCAAAATAATTTTGATCAAATTTAATTCCAAAACTAGTAGCGCTTGGTTTTTCAATGGCATATTCATCAGTTGATGCTGGATTCTCACTAGATAATCCTTGAGTTGCGACGGGAACAATCACTTCTTGTTGTTCTACGGGTTGTATAGCTTCTGATTCTTCAAAAGTTTCATTTTCAATATATTTTTTAGGTAAAGTGGTCAAAAAAGCTTCTTTGGCAAAAATTTTGCCAGCACTAAGACTAGCCGACTTAATCATGTAATCAGTTTCCAAAACTACAATATTTGGTGTTTGAGTAAAACCAGGATTAGTGGTCCAATCCACTTTAATCAATTTTTCATGTAAAGATTCAAGTTCTTTTTGCTTTAAAGCAATAGAAGTCATGAGAATTTTATTAGGGAAATACTTGCCTTCTTGACCAAGTTTTTTGGATGCTCTGGCTAAGGCTTCAGTAAAATCATCTACAATATTTTCAGAACGACCTACATTGATTAAATCTAAAAATTCTCCATGTTTAAGAAACACCAAGTTAAAACTATCTTCTTTAAAAATTAATAACAAACATGAATCACTTTCATCACCTATCAAACGAGCTTCTGCTAAGGCTTCTGGAATACTAAATTGGCCAATCGCATCTAGACTAAGTTCTTCAGAAATTTCTTTAACAATTGGTTTTTTAGTATCACTCAGCTCACCGTCTTCTAACCAATCTTGATCAAAAGCAAAAATAGTTTCTACCACATCTTGAGATTCTGCACCCAATTGTTGCAAGCTTTTATCTAATTGTTCCAATAAATCTTTACGATCAAAATAGGTTTTAATTTCTGAAAACTCTTTAATTTGAATTCCCTGGCCATTATTAGAAACCAACGACGACTGTAAATATTTATCAGTCAGTAGAACAGTAAAGAAATAATGCTTCTCTTGGTCAGGCATAGTATATGCTCCATTAAAGCAAAGTTAAGAGATTTTTTGAAGAGCGTATATTCTTCTGATTCCATCAGCCACTGCTTTTTCCTTAGCAAGCTCGATGTGACCAATTACGCCAGTATGCTCAACATGAGGACCTGAACAAAGTTCGCGAGAAATATAATCAATCCCTTTTTGATTACCCTTGGGATTGGGTCCAATAGAATACATATTTACTACATCGGGATATTTATCGACAAATAAAGCAATGGCTCCTAATTTCAAGGCTTCAGTTTTTGATAAAACTTGTTTATCAACTGTAAAATCAGCTTCTATCCATTGATTAATTAGAGTAGCAACTTGGGTTTTTTGCTCATCTGTTAAAGCCTTGTCGTAAGAAAAATCAAAGCGTAATCGTTCTGCAGTAATATTAGAGCCTTTTTGTTCTACGTTTTCGCCAAGTACCTGTCGAAGGGCAGAATGCAATAAATGAGTAACAGTGTGATATTTAATAGTGGTTTCACTTTCATCAGCCAATCCGCTTTTAAATTGAATTTTATTAGCTTGTTTAGAATTACTAGCATGAGAGAGTTTTTTTGCTTGATATTTAGGTTCAATATTCTCTTCAATTTGTAACTGTCTTTGCTGTGCTTCTTCAAAAGAAATTTCAAATGGAAAACCAAAACTTTCATATAAATAAAAGGCAATTTCTGCTGTAAAAACATCTTGATTTTCCAATAATTTATCAAATTCTCTCAAACCTTTACTTAAACTTTTACTAAATTTTAACTGTTCAATTTTTATTAGTTGACTAATTTTCTCTTGCTGACTTTTAAGCTCTGGATAAAAATCTGCATAAATTTCTATGATAATTGGTACGAGTTCGACTAAAGTTTCTTGTTTAATTTCTAAGTAACTAGCTTGACGCAAAGCTCGACGCAATAAACGACGTAAAATATAACCCTGGGTTTTACTTGAAGGAAAAACGCCATCAGACATTAGCATGACTGCTGCTTTCATGTGATCAGCAATAATTCTGAAGTATTTTTTATTAGCATCATCTTCATAATTAAAAGATGTTAGCGATTGAATTTTTTCAATAATGGGCCAAAAAGCCACAGTTTTAAAAACATCGGGCTGATTTTGATAAGCCGCTAACATTCTTTCGAGTCCTCCACCAAAATCTATATTTACTTGAGACAATGGAATAAATTGATCATTGGATTTTTGATATTGCATGAAAACAGAATTACCAATTTCTAAAAATCTACCACAGTCACAATTAATGTGACACGGATGTTGTTGATGCATTTTTTGAGCTCTATCATTATCAGTTTCACCAAAATCATAAAACACTTCACTGTCAGGACCTCCTGGCTCTCCTTCAGGCATATTAGCTGGTATACCAGAGCGTGACCACCAATTTTTTTGCTCACCATAAAAGAAAATGCGGCCATTTTGTAAACCATTTTCAACATTATCAACAATCTTTGCTTCAATGCCGATTGCAGTAAACAATTCTTGCCAAATCAAAGCTGCTTCATCGTCTCTCTTAATTCCTAATTCTTTATTACCAGAGAATACTGATACATAAAGCTTATTTGGATCAAGTTTTAATTCTTTAGTTAAGAAATTGAAAAGAAAAGTAATTTGTTCTTTCTTAAAATAATCTCCAAACGACCAATTGCCTAACATTTCAAAAAAAGTAGTGTGACGATTGTCACCTACTTCATCTATGTCGTCAGCTCTAAAACACTTTTGAGAATTAGTAATTCTTTTACCTTCTGGGTGTGATGCACCAAAAAAGTAAGGAATCATGGATTGCATACCAGCACTAGTAAATAGAGTGGTTGGATCATTTTCTGGAACTAAAGAAGCAGAGGGTACAATTTTATGCCCTAAGTTACTTAAATAAGTCAAATATTTTTGTCGAATAAAAGATAAATCTGACATGAGCTTTATTATACCCGATCATTTACCTAGACACCCTTGAATTTCTGTTTTTGATTTTGTTTACGACGACGTTTAAGTTTAGCAAGATGAGCCAATTCTTTTTCTAAAGTTTTACTTTCAAAAGTTTCTTTCATGCTTGCAAAAGAATCTGTTAATTTTTTTAAATATTGATTACGAAAATCTTCTAATGAAATATTTTTATTTTCAATTAAGCCCTGTTTCCACAGGTACTCTTTTACTTCATCCCATTTTTCTGAAAGTTGTTGCCATTTTTTACTGCCAGTTGGACTAGCAAAATAAGAAAAAATGGCGCCAAGACTAAAGGCGCCAACAAATAATAATAAGGAATTATTCTCTGTCTTTTTTATCTGATTTTTTTGCATCAATTAAATCTTTGTCTTGATCTTTATCTTTATTAACAAAAGACATGAAGCCCTCAGCTACTTTTAAGCCAGCGGTAAAATTAGTGACAAAAGCACTTAAACTATGAAAAGGATTAAGAATACCAGTGATTTTTTCTTGTGTGGTGTCAATTACTTGATTAGCTTTATCAACTGCTGAATTAGCTTTTTTTAATACTTTTTTACTTTCCATCAATACACCAATTAAATTAATCGCAACAACTACCAAAACAATGGTTAAAACCACTAGACACACAACTAAGACAATGGGTAAAATTTCGTTCATCATAAAACCATTGTGTCACAGACTAAAGATTTTTTCAAAACTTAACTTGAATGTTTCTCTGCAAAACAGTACTTTTTCCATTTTTATCACTGGCTTTAATAGTTACTGTATTAGTTCCTTCCTGAGGTAAATACAATTCTGTTTCAAAAGAGCCATCTTCACGTAAAGCAACTGGAGCGGAATTGATAGTTAAAACAGCGTCTGCTTTAGTGCTACCTTTAAAAATTATTCTTGAAGCAACTTCAGCATCTTCTTCCGGAGAAATTAAAATTAAAGCAGGAGGACGATTGAGTTGAAACCATTGCCAAAGAGCGTAAGAGAAAAAAACTGCAAAAACTAGCATTACGGAAAGAAAAATCAAATGAATTGGTGACCAAAGAGTTTTCTTTTTGAGTTGTGGATAGAGAAATTCTCGAGGAATTAATTGCCCCTTAACACTTTCTTCATAATCTCTACGTAAAATAGCTAAAAGAGGCTTCTCATCAAGCTTGAAAATTCTGGCATAATTACGAATATAAGCTTTAATGAAAGTCGCTGCCGGTAAAGCATCAAAATTATTTTCTTCTAAAGCAACTAAATATTCCAATTTAATGTGGGTGTCTCTAGCTAAATCTTCTAAAGTAAAATGAGCTTTTTCTCTAGCACTACGCAGTAAATCCCCAATGGTTTGAGTTTGCATTATTTTTATTTTATAACATTAAGCCAAAGCTTTTTTAAGCATTGCTGTCACCCTGCCACCATCTGCTCTATTGCCCACCTTTTTCATCACTTGACCCATCAATGGTCCAAAATCTTTATTAGTAGCAGCAGCTATTACCTCAACCACAATTTTGTCTAGTTCTTCATCAGATAATTCAGTGGGTAAATAAGAAGCAAAAATTTCAATTTTGGCATTAGTCTCATCAATTAAATCTTGACGAGCAGCTCTTTCGAAATCAAGCAAAGCATCTTTTTGTTGTTTAAGCATGGTTTTGATAATTTTTTGAACTTTTTCGTCATCAGCTTCACCATTGTCAATTTCAAAGTTTTTCACTTCGCTACGAATCATGCGCACCACATCAAGTTTAAGAGTTTCATGAGCTCTCATCGCATTTTTCATATCTTCCATCAATTGTTCTTTTAAAGTCATATTGCCTTTCCTATTTTGTAAAATATTTATATGTGGACAATACGGGACTCGAACCTGTGACCTCACGAATGTGAATCGTGCGCTCTAACCAACTGAGCTAATTGTCCTTATTCAAGGAGGGATTATATCAGAAAAAACAAAGCTACGCTTTTTGTTAACTCAATAAGTGATAATTAATTCATCTGAAAATTAAAGATTTTTTCTTAGAATTATTTTTTCCGGAGTTTTGTCTTAATTGTCAAAGACTTGGTCCTCCACTTTGTGAAAATTGTTATCATGACCTGAAGTTCTACTCTTCTCAAAATAAAATTCAGGAAATTAAAACTCATTTTCAAAAAATTTACTTCGACAATTTATTAATCATGGCAAAATTTTCTGGTTCTTTAATGAAATTACTCAAAGCTCTTAAATATCATGACAGTAAAAATCTAGCACCTTTCTTAGCCAGAATGCTCTGGCAACATTTAATTATTCCATCAGCTGATTTGATTAGTTTTGTCCCTTTACATCAAAATAAATTGCGCTTAAGAGGTTACAATCAGGGTCAAGAAATTGCCCTAGAACTTGGTAAAATTTTGCAAATTCCAGTTAAAAATTTATTAGAGAAAAAAGAAAATACTAAAGCTCAAGCACAAGTTAAAAATCAACAAGAACGTTTGCAAAGAATGCAGGGACTTTTCCAAATTAGAGCAAAATATAAAAATCTAATTACAGATAAAAAAATTCTTTTAATTGATGACGTCTTAACTACCGGCGCGACTTTAAATGCGGTAAGTCAAACTTTAAAAGAGGCTCATGCTAAAACTATCATTGGCTTAATCGTGGCATCAAAAATGGAGTGATTCATGGGACAAACAGCGACTTTTATGTTATAATCAGGCGTTCTTTAAAAAGGGGATGTATTGCTTTGACGTAACATCTTTTAGATAGTGGCAGATTGTCTTTGGAACAAAGACATTAAAAAGTTCCGGACAATAAATGTCGATAACATAATCTCAAAAGCAAAGAATGCTGTCAGCAATTTTGTTGCCAGTTTCCGCGCTCCTGCTTTAGCTTATTGCTAATTAAGGCATTTATTTATTTGTGTAAGTGATGTAGATAAATAAGTGAAAACTCAGTCACTTGGCGAATTATTTGACTTTGCGTGGCAAATAGTTCTAAGAAAATCACGCAGATAAATCAACAAAAGTTTGTTTAGACAACTGGCTGATTTTTAATCAAAACTAAACTATATCTGTAGAAGCTATTTAAACATTTGGATACGGACGCGGG
>CAZBVY010000027.1:5502-8585 GCA_964495475.1 uncultured Pseudomonadales bacterium | reverse complement strand
ACATTAATATAAGCAGTTTGTTGGATAATACTAATGAAGAACGACAAAAAATGGGCCTGTCTAGTTTAGTGCTTAATGAAGAATTGAATCAAGCAGCCTTAGCTAAGGCACAAGACATGTTTAATGATCAATATTGGGCTCACGTTGCTCCGGATGGCAAACAGGCTTGGGATTTTATTAAAGAAGCTAAATATGCATATAAATACGCTGGAGAAAATTTAGCCAGAGATTTTAATAACAGCGATGAAGTGGTTAAAGCATGGATGAACTCTCCTTCACATTATGAAAATATAGCTAATAAAGATTTTACACAAATGGGTTTAGCGGTAGTGACGGATAATTTAAAAGGTTTTGAAACAACAATAGTTGTTCAGCTTTTTGCGGTGCCATCTTCAGTGTCTTTGAAAAGCGGTGATAATAAAGAGTTTTTATTACCAAAGACAGCCGAGACAACAAAGGATGGAGTAGAACCGATGGTGGCTGGAGAAAAAAATATTAACACCGATTTGGTTTTTTCCAAACTTAATCTAACTCGAACCTTTTTTTTAATAGTGGTCCTGTTGATTATTCTTACTTTAATATATGATTCTTTTGTTGCCTCAAGCAAAAAATACCAGAGGTTGGTTGGACAAAATTTTGCACACATAACATTGTTACTCACAGTAGCTTTTCTATTAGTTTTATTTAAAGGAGGGGTAGTTTTGCCATGAAAGGTTTTTTAAGAAAAAATAAATTAGCTTATTTAATTTTATTTATCTTATTGGTTTCTTTTGTATTTTTATTTATGCAAGCTTGGCCAAATAAGCAACTACAGCGTTACATAGCGCTAATTTTTGGGGCTTCATATTTTTTTTGGGGAGTAATTTCTCATACTAAAAGTAAAAAAATAAATAGTGAAATTATCTTTGAATATTTATCAATTTCGATGTTGGCTACACTTATTATTGTTTTGATTACTTTATAATAATGTCTTGCTTTTAAAAAAGGAGCGTGTTAGTTTTGATTAGTCAAAAAGAAAGGTCATATGGAAAATAAAGAAATGAAGGGAATTATTTTGGCAGGAGGAGCAGGAACTCGTTTATATCCTTTGACAAAAGTAACTAGTAAACAGCTTTTGCCCGTATATAACAAGCCAATGATTCATTATCCACTGGAAACTTTAATTAAAGCTGGTATTAAGGATATTTTAATTATTGTTGCTCCAGATCATGCCGGAGATTTTTTGAAATGTTTAGGTAGTGGTAAAGAATATGGTTGCCATTTTACTTATGAGATTCAAGATAAGCCAGAAGGCATTGCTCAAGCTTTTATTATAGGTGAGGATTTTATTGATAATGATAATGTAACTTTAATTTTAGGTGACAATCTATACGAAGATGATTTTTCTGAAGCAATCAAAACTTTTAGAGAAGGTGGCAGAATTTTTGCTAAAAAAGTTGTTGACCCTCAACGTTTTGGCGTAGTGGAGTTTGACGAAAATAATAAAGCAATTTCTATTGAAGAAAAACCCAAAGTGCCTAAATCTGATTATTCAGTAACCGGTCTTTATATTTATGATTCAACTGTAGTGCAAAAAGTTAAAAATTTGCCTTTTTCAGATCGTGGTGAATTGGAGATTACTGATGTAAATAATCTTTATTTACAAGAAGGCAAATTAGACGTAGCTTTTGTTGAGGGAAAATGGTTTGATACGGGGACTTTTGAATCGATGCATGAGGCAATTTCTTTTGCAAGAGATCGCCACCTAGCCAAAGAAGCTAGCTCACTGTAAAATGATTTTATGAAAAGATTGCTCTTTTGTTTTTTGAGTTTTTTTCTCTTGATTTCCCCTGTTTATGCTCAGAGTTCAGAGCAAGATCAAGCGATAACGGAAACAACCGGAAGTACTGTTTTAAAAACGGACATGATCTGGGAAAAAGAAAGACTGGATGAAGAAATCATTACTTTAAAAGCAACTTATCAATCTCAATTAGAGAATTATTTATACCAAGATAAACTTTACAGAATTGCCTATGATCAATATAAACAATTGCAAACTTTAGTTTCTATTGAAGATCTAACGCAAAAAGCCAAAACTCTTGGTTTATCTAGAGATGAGGTTTTAATTAGTTATTTAGACTTACTTAGATTAAATTTAATAGCGACAGAAGGCATTGAGTTGTCATTAAAAAGTAAATATTTAAGTCAATTGGAATCTACCATTGTTTATTTAAAAGAACATCAAGAAAATCTGAAGAATCTAAATGAAAGGGAACCAGTTTCACTTTCATTAAGCACATTTGCAAATGATCAAAAAAATTTAAATAAGCAAGCCAAAGAAGTTTTAGTGTTGTTGGCAATTGGCAATTTACAAATGATTTATGACAAGTCTGTTGTCTTAAAGAAAGACATAGATGTGTACTTGGGAGATCAGGGAACTTTAGAATTGCCCACAATTAGCAGAGCCAGCGATGAAACAAATCGTAGTTTAAGTTCAGCAAAATTAAAACTAGATGCTTTTTGGGCAGAAACTCTTAAACGCAATGAAAGTAATTGGTATTTATCTAAGTTTTATGACGATTTACCCAGAACTCTTAATCCTATTTATGTAAATCTATCTCAATCGATTTCTTATTTAAATGAATTATTGGGTATATAAAAATATGTTTGAACGCAAAGAAATTCACTCAACTAATCAAACAGAATTTGTGGATCAAGCTCAATTTCTGGAAAAAGAATCATCTGGTTTATTAAATTTTCGCGATTTGAAAAAAAACAAGAATTTGATGCCTTTTATTGTTTTAATGTTTTTAATTATTTTTTTTGCTTTACTAATTATTTTAAGAGTTCTTTTTAAGAAAGATAATATCGAAATGGAACAAACTAAAGAAGTGCAAAAAGAAGTGCAAAGTGGTCCTTTAAATTTACGCGCTGAAGAACTTCGGGAAAATCTAAAAATGCATAATCCAACTAAGCAAAGCCTACCTTTTCCTCAGGTTGATTTAGAATTTAATATCAATTAGAATGCCGATTAATAAAATTATGTCAATAAATAAAAATTCCTATTTAGAGAAATTTGAAAAAACTTTAACTTTTGCTCAAAA
>CAZBVY010000027.1:0-5402 GCA_964495475.1 uncultured Pseudomonadales bacterium | reverse complement strand
TAAATAAAAATTCCTATTTAGAGAAATTTGAAAAAACTTTAACTTTTGCTCAAAACGATTTTGCCACTTTACGTACTGGTCGAGCCAGTGCTCAACTTCTTGATGGGGTTTTTGTGGAAGCCTATGGTACTAAAATGGCTTTAAATGAAGTAGCTTCTATTTCTACACCAGATACTCAGCTTTTAGTTGTTAAACCTTGGGATAAAAGTCTTCTATCTAACATAGAAAAAGGTATTCAGTTAGCTCAATTAAATTTAAATCCCATCATTGATGGCGATATTCTTAGAATTGCTGTACCCACTCTTACTCAAGAGAGAAGATTGGAAATGGTAAAATCTTTACATCAAAAAGAAGAGGAAGTTAGAGTTATTTTGCGTAGTGTTCGTTCAGACGTACGTAAAGAAATCGAAAAACAAGAAGGACTAGCTGGAATAAGTGAAGATGACATTAAAGCTGAAATTGAAGAATTGGATAAGACTGTTAAGGAATATGTTTCTAAATTGGAAGATTTAACAAAACAAAAAGAGCAAGAGCTTTTAAATATTTAGTTCTTAAGATTTTATGACAGCTTTAATTTTCATTGCTATTTTATCCTTTTTAGTCATTATTCATGAGGCTGGACATTTTCTTTTTGCTAAAAAAAATAAAATTAAAGTTAAAGAATTTGGTTTGGGCTATCCTCCAAGAATTTTAAAATTATTTCGTCATCGAGAGACAACTTTTTCTATAAATCTTATTCCTTTTGGTGGTTTTGTACAAATGACGGGTGAGAATGGACCAGATGAAAGTGAAGAAGATAAAGCTGGTTCTTTTTATGAAAAATCATCTAAAGCGAGATTGGAAGTAATTTTAGCAGGAGTCTTGTTTAATTTTATTTTTGGTATTTTGGCTTTTACCGTTGTTTTTTATCAACTTGGAATTCCTAAACAGTTATTTGGACAAGCCAGAATTAGTGAAGTAGTTGAAAATTCTCCAGCCTATGAAGCTGGTTTAATTGCAAATACTAATATTTTAGCTTTTAAAATAGATGAGCAATGGATTCAAATAAACGATATCTCTAAGGTACAAAAACTGGTTGCCGATCATTTGGGAGAAACATTGGCAATTAGAACTTCTTTGCCTTGTGATCAAGAAAAATGCCCACAAGAATATGAGGAAAAATCCATTTATTTAAGAACAGCTGAAGAAACACCAGAAACAGAGGGTTCTATAGGAGTAATTTTTACTGATGTGATTTTTAATACTTATCCTTGGTATTTGATGCCTTTTATGACCATTTTTCATGCTTTTAAGCAATCTATTGATCTTGGTTTACTAATTATCAAATCACTTTGGCAATTAATTTTAGATTTGTTAGCTGGTCGTGGTTTACAACAAGAAATAGCTGGCCCGATTGGTATTATTGATCAAGCTAATACTTATGGTTTTTTTGAAGGTGGATGGCTTAGCATTGTTAATTTTGCTGCTCTTTTATCTATTAATCTTGGCATTATGAACCTATTACCAATTCCAGCCTTAGATGGTGGCAGGGCACTTTTAGTTTTATTGGAAAAAGTTTTTTCAAGAAAAAAAATTGATAAAATTGCGCACTATCTTAATTATTTTGGTTATATTTCTCTACTTGCCTTAATGGTAATTGTTTCCTTTAATGATATAAGAAATATTTTTAAATAATGTATGGCAAAACATCGTAGTAAAAAAAATCGTATTCTTGCAGAACAACATCGTTTGTCTAGATCTAAGGTTCAGGTTTCCGAAAAAAGTGTTAAAAAAGAAGAAGATTTGCAAGAAATTTTCAATTATAATCCTAAATTAATCGTTAAAGATTTAAAAAAAACTATTTTATTAGTTATATTCATTTTACTTATTTTGTTAGCAATTGCTTTAATATATACTTGAGACTTAACTTTAAATTAAGAAAGGTTTTTAATGCCAAAGAAAAATTTAATTATTGCTTTAGTTTTATATGTACTTAGTGCTGGAATTTCTTTTACCGCTTTTTCTTATTTTGCAAAAGGTTCTTTAGCTACTAATTTAAATCCTAAAAACATTGATGATCCAGAGGAAACACTATTAAGTAGTTTATTAAATATAACGCCTGGAGAAGCTGTCGATCAAGCTTGTCCATTGAATGGAGCTTATTACACCGCAACTGAAAAAAATGCTTGGGAAAAACGTCGTCCTCTTTATGTAATGATTGAAAATACTCCAGACTCTCGTCCACAAGCTGGACTAAGTAGAGCTGATGTTGTTTTTGAAGCAGTTGCGGAGGGTGGAGTAACTCGCTTTGGAGCTTTATTTTATTGTGCAGCTCAGTATCAAGAACTAACCTTGGCTCCAATTCGCAGTGCAAGAACTTATTTTGTTGATTGGGCATCAGGTTTTAATTTGCCAATGTATGTTCACGTAGGCGGAGCTAATGTGGCTGGACCAACTGACGCCTTGGGTCAAATTGGAGATTATGGTTGGGAAGGTGAAAATGATATTAATCAGTTTTCAGTAGGTTATCCAACTTTTGTACGTAATTACAATCGTATTCCTGGTAAAGAAATTGCCACAGAACATACTATGGAAACAACCACTGAGGCATTATGGGCAGTAGCAGCGAAACGTGATTGGACTGGTACTACTCCTGAAAGAGTTGTTGCAAGAAAAACGATTCCAGCCGCTACATGGGCCAGTGCTTACAAAGGTTGGACTTATGAAGCCGAAACTTCTTCTGCTTCATCAACTACTAAAATCGCTTATGATTTCTGGTCTGGATATAACCAATATTCTGTTGAGTGGAATTATGATAGCAATACCGATTCCTACAAGAGAAATAATGCCGGTGAAGCTTTTACTGATATTAACAATGATGAACAAATTGCTAGTAAAAACGTCATAATTTTATTCACTACAGAAAAAGGACCGATTAATGAGAAAAAACATATGCTTTATGGCACCACTGGTCGTGGTAAAGCTTTGATTTTTAAACATGGTCAAGCTCCAATTGAAGCCAATTGGACTAAAGCAACTCGCGAAGCAGAATTGCAATTCGTTGACGTACGTGGCAAAAATGTAGAATTAGCTAGAGGACAGGTGTGGATTTCAGTTTTAGCTAATGATTCTGAAGTAACATATTAAGAGCCTTGAAATTAATAATTAAAAGCTGGTGAAGGAGTATTTACTTCATCAGCTTTTTTTGTTACTATTTGGATTGAGTACAAATTGACTTCAATTAAGGATTAGCTATGGCAGATTTAAGCGACTTATTAGTTTCCAAAGTAAGAGTAAAAATGCTTGCTCTTTTTTTTGAAAAATCTAATGATATGTTTTATGTTCGTGAAATCACGCGTTTAGTCAAAGAAGAAATTAACGCGGTGCGTCGAGAATTAGATAGAATGTTGGAATGTGGATTACTAAAAAGTGAACAAAGAGCTAATCGTCTTTATTATTATCTTAATAAAAAATATCTTTATTATCAGGAACTACAAAGAATTATCATTAAAACAACTGGTCTTGGCAAAAAAATTAGAAAATTCAGACGTAAATTAGGTAATGTGAGTTATGTTGTCTTTACTGGAGCTTTTTTAAATCAAGAAAAATTAAACAAAGATGAATTAGATATTTTAGTGATTGGTGAAGTGGTTTTGCCTGAATTAGAATCCCTTATTAAGGCTGAAGAAAAAGAATTTGGCAGAGAAATTAATTATGCAGTTTTAGAAACAGAAGAATTTGAATTTCGCAAAGCTCGTCGCGATCCTTTTATAATGGAAGTGATGTATGGTGTTAGAGTAATGGTAATTGGAGACGAAATAGAATTTTGTCATCGTGAATTACCAACAATTTAGCCACAATTGAATATGAAGCAAAAATCTTTAGCTAAACAACTATTTTTGATTTTTTTCCTAACAATTATTGCTGGATTTATAGCTTTACCAGATCAATTTGCTAATTTCAAAAAACCTAAAATAGATTTTTATTTTTGGGGTAAACATATTTATAAAGATTATCAATTACGCAAAGGCTTGGATATTCAGGGAGGTATGCAAGTTGTTTTAGAAGCAGAAATGAACGAAATTGCTGAAGAAGATAAAGCAACTGCTTTAGAAGCAAGCCGTGAAATTATTGCTAAAAGAGTTGATCTATATGGTATTAGTGAAGCCTCAATTCAAACTTCTAAGGCCAATGAACAAAATCGCTTAATCATTGAATTACCTGGAATTTCCGATCCTACACAGGCTTTGGAATTAGTTGGTAAAACAGCTTTATTAGAATTTAAATTGCAAAAGAAATTGACTCAGGATGAAATTATTGAAGCAACTAGATCCCCTCAAATTTGGTTAGATTCTTTTATTGATACCGGTTTGACAGGTAAACAATTAAAAAGATCTCAGGCTCAATTAGACCCGCAAACCTCAAAACCAATTATTTCTTTAGAAATGAACGAAGAGGGTCGAGACTTATTTGCTGATATTACTAAACAGAATGTTGACGAAGTTTTGGCGATTTTTATAGATGGCATGCCAATTATGACTCCTGTCATTTCTACGCCCATTTTAGATGGTAAGGCAGTAATTAATGGAGATTTTGATATTGAAGAAGCCAAAAATTTAGCCATTCAACTCAATGCAGGTGCCTTGCCAGTAAATATTAAAGTTTTAGAACAAAAAACCATTGGTGCTAGTTTGGGAGATGAGTCGATTCAAAAAAGTGTTCGAGCTGGTTTAATTGGTTTGGCTTTGGTTTTATTATTTATGATTCTTTATTATGGTTGGTTGGGTTTTGTGGCTAGTATTTCTTTAGTTATCTATGCCATTTTAACTATCGCTTTGTACAAAGTATTGGGCGTAGTGTTGACACTTCCTGGTATAGCAGGTTTAATTCTAACTATTGGCATGGCAGTTGATTCAAATATTTTAATATTTGAAAGAATGAAAGAAGAATTACGAGTTGGTCATCCTTATGCCAGAGCGATGGAACTGGGATTTGGTAGGGCTTGGGATAGTATTAAAGATGCTAATTTAGCCTCTATTTTTACTGCACTGGTTTTAATCAATCCTTTAAATTTTTCTTTTTTAAATACCAGTGGTATGGTTAAAGGTTTTGGCTTAACTTTTTTAATTGGAACACTTCTGAGTTTATTTACCGGAGTAATAGTAAGTAGATTATTACTTCGAGCATTTTTACCTGTTTTTACTAAATTTAGAAAAAAAGATGAGGAGTTAAGATCATGAATTTAATGAAATTTAAAAAAATCTATTTTTTAATTTCTTTGACTTTTTTAATTCCAGGCTTAATATCCTTATTATTATTTGGTTTAAAGCCAGCCATTGATTTTACCGGAGGATCTTTATTGGAATTACATTTTTTAAATTCAGATAATGCTAATTTAAAAGAGAATAACTTTGAAGATACTC
>CAZBVY010000026.1:0-8955 GCA_964495475.1 uncultured Pseudomonadales bacterium | reverse complement strand
GATTATTATTATGTTTTGGGTACCGGTTCAAGTACTTTTGATAATGATGGCCAACCTTATAAAATCACCACTATTGCCAAACAAAATCAATCTCCTCCCAATAATCAAACTGTTTATGGTAATGCTTTAAACGCTGATGGGACTCCTGCAGAAGGAGCAATTGTTTATGTTTATGGAGAAAGTATGGGCACTTTGTCAAACTTAGTAAAATCGTCAGGTAGTTGGGGAATTGCTTTGGCCAATGCTTTTAGTTTAGATAAAAGTACTTATGCGACGATAAATGACGACAGCCCCATAGAAATAAAAGTTCAAGGAATTGAACCAGATTTATTTAGTGCTGTGGAAACTACAATTTCTTCTGCTCAGCCAATAGCGAATTTAATTTTGGGACAAATTGCAACAGCATCGGAATCTTCTGTGGCGAGTGACGCCACAGATTCTGAGGGATTGAATAAAGAAGAACTTTTAGCTGATATAGAATCAGCAACTGATTCGTCTTCCGCAACTTCTACTGAAGGATCTACCTTGAGTAGCACTCTGACAACAGATAGTAGCACATCTGGAGCTTTACAAAATTTATTAACTACAAGTACATCTTCTGCAGAAACTGCATCGACAGAACCTGAAATTTTAGATCTGAGTGAATTAGATGAAACTCAAACAGCTTCTGCTACAACTATTACCACCACTCAGCCACAAATTAAAGCTACTTTGCCAGCCAATACTATAGTTAGAGTTGTAATTCATTCAGATACACAAATTGATGAAACGGTACAAACAGATGCTGATGGTAACATGATTTTGGATGTGGCTAGTTTAGGTCAAAATTTGGAGCCAGGAGAACATACTGCTTCATATACTTATATTGATCCAGTTACTGGTAAAGAAGTCACTAAGACTTATAGTTTTACAGTTGATCCAACAGCTACTTCCAGACAAATAGCTTCTGCACCAATTACTCCAACCCCTACACCAACACCGAGCATTCCTTATGGTTCTGGCAATCCTTATGTGCCAACCATTACTGTTATTCCTACGGCAACAGTAACTCCGCTTGTGAGTAGCAACTCAACTGTAGTGGCTACCACTAGTGGTCAATATACCGCTGGTTCAGTAGGAACAACGATAGCTTTGTTGTTGGGTGGTGTATTCTTTATTTTAGTGGGTGTATGGAGTTATTTTTTAGCTAATTCTTTTGAGCAAAAAAATAAGTTTTAGTTTTACATATTTCTAAAATTTTTAGGCTTTTTCCTCTTTTTACCAGACTTATTTTGTAGTAAATTAGAATAGGGTGATTTGCGTCATCTCGAACTATTTTTGATTAAATTTGATTTAAAATGCTAGTACGACAAAAAAAACGCTACCTTATATCTATTTTCATTTTTCTTTTTTTGTTGGTGGGAACTGGAGTTGGTTTTGTTCTTCTAAAAAATAGTCAAGATTTACGACAGCAAGCTAGTGGAGGCTGTAAGCCAGGAGAGCCTTATTGTTCCTGTAATCTAAACGGCCAAGATTGTGTTTTAGTCGATCCAGATGGACCAAGAAAAATTGTTGAGCAAGGTAGTTTAGAAAATAATAAAGGTATTATTTCCACTTCTTTTACTGGTGAAAGACCAACTACTGGTGGTGCTTGTGGTGGTGTTTGGATGAATGAGTTTTGTTATATGCCTGGAGATGAAATTGCTGGTGGTTATATTGTGGTTGATTCTGGTAGATACAATTATCCATATTTAGAAAAAAAGACGACCTATGAGAGTTTGGGTTTCGGAGGTGAAACAGTTAATAATCAAACAGGCACAGTTCAAAGCTTAGGAGAAGATTGCGGAGGTAATAGTTATCGTATTGGTAATAATTGCTATGCTTTTGGAGCGGTCGTTAATGGTTATTTAGTAATGCCTAATAGAACCAGTGGTTGTAATAATAGCACTGGGGATTATTGTTATGCACATCTTAAAAAAATTGAAGTTCCATATAATGATTGGCAAAATGCGGTGCAGTAAAAACTTCAGAATTGATTAAAACCCTATATACTAATGGAGCAATTACCATCAATAATATTAGTTTTTTACCAGACAAACAGGAGGATGTTACCCAAGAAGCTCGTGAAGCAGCCCTAAAAGATGCTCGTGAGCAAGCTAAAAAAATCGCCAAAGCAGCTGGAAAAAGAGTTGGACGCATTGTAACCATCACTGATGATTTAAGTGAAGTTTCTGGAACAGTATCCTCACAAGAACAGGGTGGCGATGTTGCTTCTGCTGATTTTTCTGCAGCCGCTCCCGAGAGAATCGAAGTCGCTAAAATCGTATCAGTGACTTATGAAATTTGGTAATTAATTCGTTGTTAGATGCCATCCGCAATAGCTTGCCACAATTCTCGATTATTATCCTCATAGCCAAGTGCCCAAATAGCAATGCCAGCTAGGTTTAATTGTCTCGCGTATTCTAGTTTATAAGCAATTGATTCTGGATCTTCATAATAAATTGTGTAAAGTTCACCATCTTGTTCGTAAGTAATATACGGAGATAAAGCATTTTCATCAAACGATTTTTTAATTTGTTTAGCTCCTATCCAAGTACTTTCATCACTAGTTTGTCCATTAGCTAAGCCTAATAATTCTTTAGCTTTTTTATAACTCACCGTAAAACCTGTGTCTTTGTAAGTGTTGGCCTTTGGTTGATTAGAATCAGTACGCCAACCGTATCCATAAAAAGGAATTCCAAGCAAGATTTTTTCTCTGGGTGCTTGTTCAAAAAATATTTTTAAGTGTTGATTAATATCTTTATTCCATTGACCATTTTCACTAAAAAGAGGTGCCACTGGTCCGGCCTGTTCACTACTTCGTTGATGGAAATCGTAGGCCATGACAATAATGTAATCTACATATTGACTAATGGCGCTAATATCCCAAATGCTTTGCGGATTACTAGCGGCACTGGCATAAACATCAACACTTAAAGCGATGTTTTTATATTTAGTTTCTAAATACCAATTTAACTTGCGCATAAAAGTTACAAAATTAGCACGTAAAGCTTGGCTGTTTTCACCACTGTACTCAATGTCGATGTTGATACCAGAAATTGGATAAGCTAATAACAAAGAATCAAGACTTTCAAAAAATTTAAGGTGTGCTTTTTCATTGCTAATAAAAGCATTTATGTCATCAGCATTAAATTGTTTTAAAACTAATTCTACCTGACCATTTTGTGTCTGCATTTTTTGAGCAAGATCTAAAAATAGATCTTCATTCATAAGACGATATCCTGGATCAAGATTTCCGTCTTCATCTTTAATCATGATTTCACCATTGGCTAAAATATTTAATCCAAAGTAGGAGAGATGGGTCAATTCTTTTTCCAACTTAACATCTTTAGCATTCCAATAGGGTAAAAATCCATAGACAACCCTTTTTTCTTTTTTAGGAATGATTAATTCTTTTAAATAACGTAAACGACTATTGTTATTAATAGATGAGGATAGTGGGATGTCATAAAATATATTAATTGAAAATAGAATTGTAAAAATTAACAATAAAAATAAAAAAATACTAAAAAATATTTTTGACATCGATTATTTGTTGTTCATAAATAATTTTACCTGCTTCATCAATCGGTCTCGCACAATCGGCACAATAAAGATTAGTTAAAGGATCGTAATAAAAACTATGCTCTTCAAGTTTAAGGTCGGTGGCTTCTTCTCCTTCTTTGGGTGGCAAGCCAGTTTCAGCACGAATCCAATATTCTTTGCGAAAAGTACCTGAATAACTAGGTTTAGAGCTTTCCCAATACAATTCCTGACCTTTGGATTCGCAACTAGCAATTGGATCGGTGTCTGCATTGGTAAATGCGACACTGCTTTCATCATCTCCACTACTAATTAATAAAGTGCCAAGTCCTGCTTCTGGAGGCATTCCAGTTAGACACACGTTGCCAATTTTAACGTCAGTCGGTCTATCTGGCCAAGTTACTTCTTTATCTTTCAAAATATATTCCATGATATCGTGCCAAATAGGAGCTGCGCCAGTAATACCAGAGGCCAAATAACTCATTGATTTACTGTCATTATTTCCCACCCAAACAATGGTCAAATATTCTGGAGTATAACCCACTGTCCAGTTATCTTTAAGATCGTTAGTAGTTCCAGTTTTTGCTGAAACAATCTTATTTTTAATCACTAATTCTGAGTTTGTTCCAAAAGCATTTTGACGGGCATTATTGTCTTGCATAATATGATTAGTTAAATAAGCTGGAGCTCTATCCATAACTCTTTTAGCATTGTTTTGTGTTTCAACTAAATCATTTTCTGTTAAATAAGCTAAATCTTCTTTAGTTAACTCTGGATCATATTTTTCTAAAACCTCTCCTTTATAATTACTGATTTCTAAAATACCAGTCAAAGGAATTCTCACTCCCTGATTAGCCAAAACTCCAAAGGCCTCTGCCAATTCAATCATTTTCACTTCACCTCCACCAAGAGTTAAAGATAGACCATAATTAGCAGGATCTGTCCAGGTATTAATACCCATTAAATTGGCTTGATTAATAAATGTTTCAATGCCAATTGTAGCTAAAGCTTTAACAGCAGGAATATTGAGAGAATTACCCAAAGATTGACGAATAGTCACTGGTCCCATAAAACCACCAGTGTAGTTTTTAGGACAATAATCTTTTTGACCAGCTACTTTAAAACAAGTGGGCACATCTAAAAGCATTGAGCCGGGGTTAAGAGCCTTTTGTGCAAAAGTAGTAGCATACATGATTGGCTTAATGGATGATCCAGGTTGACGTAAGGCTAAAGTAACATTAACTTGACCATCTGCTTCATTATTAAAATAATCTTTTGAACCAATCATGGCGAGAATTTCTCCGCTATTTGGTTTAGTAATTAAAGCTGCGCCATTACCAACTTTTAAATTGCTCAATTTTTTAACTTCACTAGACAACGAGGCTTGAGCCACTTCTTGTAAATCTAAATCTAGTGTAGTGGTAACTCGCAAACCACCAGTTTCTACGGTTTTTTCTCCATATTTGGCATAAAGCAGATCTTTAATGTAAAAAACAAAATGAGGTGCTTTGATATCATCTCTTTTAATAGCAAAATTAAGCACTTCATTACTGATTTCTTCTGCTTTTTCTTGGGTAATATATTTATCTTCTACCATGCGACGTAAAACTTCTTTTTGTCGACTTTTCCCTCTTTCTGGATTAGAGCCAAATGGAGAATAAGTGGTTGGAGACTGAGGCAGACCAGCTAATAAAGAAGCTTCTGCTAAAGTTAAATCTTTAGCTGACTTATTAAAATATTTGTTAGAAGCTGCTTCTATTCCTACCGCAGTGCCACCATAAGAAATGTAATTTAAATACATCTCTAAAATTTCTTTTTTACTGTAAATAATTTCTGTCATGATGGCTAAAACTGCTTCTTTGATTTTTCTTTGAAAAGTTTTTTCATTAGTTAATAAAGCATTTTTCACTAATTGCTGAGTAATAGTTGAGCCACCTTGAAGATTACCTTCACTGCTAAAGTTTTTAAAACTAGCTCTAATTAAGCCAGTTAAATCTAAACCATGATGTGAATAAAATTTTTTATCTTCTATGGCAACTGTTGCTTGCAAAATATGTGTGGGCAAATCATCAATGCTCACAGGAATACGATTTTCATTACCATAAATTTCGTAGAGCAAAGTTCCGTTGCGATCAAATATTTGTGTACTAACAGGAAAATTCTCTTCTGCAGTTAAATTATTAGGAGAGGGCAATTGTTTATATAAATAAATTATGATTGCTAAAAAAACTAAAACGATAGACAATAAAATAAATTGATAAGAGCGATTATTTTTAATTTTGTTTAATAACAAAAAGCTTTTATTTTTGGTTTTTTTTGCTCTTTTTTTTTCAGTAAGATGAAAAGGATTCATTGATTCATTATACCTCAACAGCTATTTTTATTTGTTAATAATTCTATTATAATCACTTCATGGATTCACCTAATCAAACTTCTTGGTATAAGTATTTAGATTTGCATCAACAAGAATTGGTTGACGTTAGTTTTTCTCTTTTAAATAAAAAAGATTTGCTTGCTGATTTAAAGGATTTTTCTTTTCTAGTGTTTCCCATGTCCAAAGCTTATGAAGGCTTTTTAAAAAAAGTTTTTTATGATTTAAATTTAATTAATAAAGAAACTTATCAAGGTCGTCGGTTTCGCATTGGTCGAGCTTTTAATCCAGATGTGCGCAACTATCAGAGAGACGAAGACTGGCTTTATGACAACGTAGAATTAAAATTTGGTCGAGAAGTGGCTAGACAATTGTGGGAAACTTGGCTGCAGTGTCGCAATCGTGTTTTTCATTATTTTACTACTGAAAAACAAACTTTAAATTTTGATGAAGCTATGCAAAAAATTAATATGATTGTTAAATCAATGCAATTAGTAGCCGATCAATTAGATATTAATCAAAATAAATAAAAGAAAGAATCATTGCTTATGCAATACAACTACAAAAACATTACTATTTCTGGCTTACCAGGTTGTGGCTCCACGACTTTACTAAGTTTATTAAAAGAAGAACTTGAAAAAGATCAGTGGGTGGGTTTTTCTGGTGGAGAATTTATGCGTTCCTATGCTATTGAAAAAGGATTATTTAATCCTGCTCAATCTACTCATCACAGCGCTACTGTTTATAGTGATGATTTTGATCGCCAAGTAGATTATGGTATCCGAGAGAAAGTTAGCTCTCATGAAAAATGGATTATTGAATCATGGCTTTCTGGTTTTATGGCTCAAAATGTGCCCGGAACTTTAAAAGTATTAATGACTTGTAGTGATGATGCAGTTAGAATCGATCGCATTGTTAACAGAGATGGTGTCGATGTAGAAGAAGCAAAGAAAAGCATTCAAGGTCGTTATCAGGGTAATTTAGATAAGTGGCGACGCATGTATCATAAAGAATGGCAAGAGTGGATTGTTGACACTGGCAAGTTATCAGCGACAGATGCGATTGATTTTTGGCGTCCGGAGCTTTACGATTTAGTTATAGATACTTTTTCAAATAATAAAGAGAAAACTCTACAACTAGTTTTAGATGCCATCAAAAAAACATAAAAAAAGTACCACGGTTATCACGGAGAAACATGAGGCTTTTTTACCTCTTATATTTTTAACTTTTTTATTATGGGTGTTTTATAGATCTATTTTTAATTTTCCAATTTGGTTTGATGAGAGTATTGGTAAATTAGTTTTTTTTGCTTTGCCGGTATTATTATATGTTTCTATATCTGGTAACAAAGAAATTTTTGCCACTTTTTCTTTTAAAAAATTAAAACCTGGTTTGCTATTGGGCTTAGCTATTGGTGGTGTTTTTGGATTTGCAGGTGCTTTTCTAGGAGCTCTCAGCAGAGGAGGTGAAGTTACTTTTTTACCTCATTATTTAGCTGATTGGTTTTGGTGGGAAATGTTTTTAGCAGTTATGACTGGTTTTTGGGAAACTTTATTTTTTTTCAGTTTTATTATGATTATCATAGAAGAAAAATTTCGCAATTTTTCTATGGTCAGGCGAATTAGTTTAGTGGCTTTGATTTTCTTATTATTTCATTTACCAAATATAATTGCTCGATTCAGTTCCACAGAAGTGATTTTGCAAATTCTATTACTTTTTGTTTTTGCCTGTGGGCAGGCTTTAATTTTCTATAATCGACGTAATGCCTATCTCTTAGTGATTGTTCAAGCAATTTGGGGTATGGTTCTATTAATCCATTTTTAATTTTTTATGAAAAAGGTTAATTATTTATTTATTTTGTTTGCTATCCTCTTTTCTGGTTTGATAATACTTATCTCTTTGCAATCTGCTAATAAAACTCAAATGGTTAACAATAACAAATTAATGTCAGGCAAATTTTATGTGGCTAAAGAAATTTTACCTGATCATTCTTTATATCCTTTGTTGATGATTGTAGATCGTTTGCGTTTAGAACTGGCAGATTCAGACAGAAGAATAGATTTGTTAGCTTCTAATGCTAATCGTCGTTTGTTTTATAGTAGAAAATTATTGGAAAAAAATAATCAAGATTTGGCTTTTACTACTTTAAGTAAAGCACTTAAATATATCAACCAGGCTTTAGAAGAAAATATTTTTTTATTAGAACAAGCTAGCGTAAATAAAGAACAAGAATATCAGACCACAGCTTTTTTTATTTTGGAAAGTTTTGACAAGCACGTAAGTTTTTATTCAGAACATCAAGCTCAATTTAGTGATGAAGAAAAATCTTTTTTAGATGCTCTGTTTGCGCAAGGTTTTATCCTTCAACAAAAGTTGCGTGGTTTGATGAATCAATCAATTCAAAATTGATATTCTTTGTTATAGTTGACAAGTTACCTTCTCACGTGAGATTCTTTTAGTCCTTACTTTATTAACCACAAGATTTTGTGTTTTAAGAAAGCAAGAAACACTATAGGTTGGGACTAAATAGAATATGCAATGTCCATTTTGTAAAGGTAGCGAAACAGCAGTTATTGATTCACGAGAAACGGAAAATGGTGACAGTGTTAGGCGTAGAAGAGTCTGTGAAGCGTGTAAAAAACGCTTCACATCTTACGAAAGAGTTGAAGGTGTAGATTTAAAAGTAATTAAAAAAGATGGTGCAGAAGAAAATTTTGACCGAGAAAAAATTAAAAGAGGTTTGATTAAAGCAACTTGGAAGCGCCCAGTGAGCATGTTGCAAATAGAATTATTAATAGAAGACGTAGAGGCTAAATTACGACAAAGAGAAGTATTTGAAGTAAAAAGTTGGGAGATTGGCAATTTAGTGCTCAATCGCCTTAAAAAACTCGATCCGCTTTCTTATTTATTATTTGCTAGTGTTTACCGAGACTTTGGTGAATTAGCAGATTTTGAAGAAGAGATTAAAAAATTAAAAGAGTGAGTTTTTGCTCTTTAACATGAGACTTGCTTGATGAAAATTA
>CAZBVY010000025.1:0-9009 GCA_964495475.1 uncultured Pseudomonadales bacterium | reverse complement strand
TTATCCTACTGCATTAGCTCCAGCATTTCTTTCATTATTCATGCTGGCATGTACATCTTTGGTTTTTTTATAATTTAAACCGTATTGTTTCTTGCTTTTAGCTTGCATTTGTTGTGCCCAACTTCTGGCACTACTAACTTTTTGGCGAAGCAACATGATAAATTGACGCAACTGAAAGAAAAAATTTTGATAATAGCTACCACCTTCTGAACCAGGAGTAACTACGTCTTGAGCAACAACAATTTCTATATCTTGATTAAAACCTTTAATGTCAGCAATTAATAATTCTAATTCTTTTCTAATTTGATTAAGTTCTTCTTTGCTTTTTTCTTCTCTAGCTGAAAAAAGCTCATAAGTATTAACTGGATTGACTTTATCATGAAGTTTTTTGCGAAGAGCCTCTTTTTTTTGTTGAAAAAGAGTTTCTTCTTGTTGTTTAAGTAATGATTCTGGATTGGAAATATCGTGATTTGCACCTGAGCTGTTTAATAAAGCATTTGCGAATGGATTGACAACTTTTTCATTGTGATCGTTGGTGGAGAGATTAGCGTTTTTTTGCTCATTTTCCAATAACGACCCTGCAAAAGAATTTACTGGCTTTTGCGTGACTGATTTACTTTGATTGTGTCCCTGCCCAAAAGATGTCATTTGATACAGATATATTATTGATTTGCATATTATAGGTTTTTATAAGTAGCAAGTCAACAAATTACTATCTTATAGCAAAATTAGAGAGCTAGCAAAAGGGTTAAAGTTTTTTGTTGAAGCAAATTAGCTTTAATTTGATTTAAATAATTTTGATTTTTCTCTATATCTTGACGCATTTTAAGATTAGTAATTTTAATCAATTCAGCCTTAACTTCTTCATCTTTGATTTCTAACTTTTCTGTTTTACTGATTTCAGCCATGATGAAATCTAATTGCAAACGACTTAATACGGTCCCAGCCAATTCTTGACTTAATTGTTCAATGGTAATTTGACGTCTTTTTAAATAATCCTCTACTGAAATTTTGTATTGTTTTAATTGCTCGACTAATCTTTCAAATTCAGCTTGGGTTTCTTGTCTCAATAGAAGTTCACCAATAGCAGGAGCAAAATTAGCTACTAATTCTTTAAAAATATGTTGCAAATTAATTTCTTTTTTTTCTTGCTCAGTTAATTCTTGATGTGCTTTAGCATGATCATGATCTTTGTCTTTGCTTTCACATTCTTTAGCTTCTTTGACAATTTCAGCATTACGTTTTTCAATAAATTTTAAAGCTTCAGCTTTAGCTTCTTTAGTGATTTTTTTATAATCGCCCAATTTAACTTCTGGAATTAAAGAAAAATGTGCTTCCAAAACCCAATCTTTATTTTTTTCTAAACTAATAGGATTAAATTCTGGAGTAGTGATTGGTTTTTTGCCACTTTTTTTAACTTCTTTTTCGTAGGCTTCTGGCAACAATTCTCTTAAAACTCGATCAATAATTTTTTCCAAACCAATTTTTTGTTCCACGATGGCCAATGGGGCTTTGCCGACACGAAAACCCTCAGCTTTAACATCCTTAGCAAAATTACTAACTGTTTTTTTATAAACTGGTTCGACAAGTTTCCAATTCAAAGTAATTTGAATAGAATCATTTGGAGCAATTAAAGATTTCTTTTCTTCTTTTTTATCGATGGGTTTTGTGGTTTTAGACATAAGATGTGTATTGTAACATGTTAAAAAACTAACACAAACCTCGTGCACCGAAAATTTTACTGGCTTGTTTTAGTAAGTGAAAAAGAATCTAAACAATGTGTTCAACTTGTGCTAGTTTTTTTCAAAAATTTATAGTTTGGTTAATTGTTCAACTAATCTGCAAGTATATCCCCACTCGTTGTCATACCAGGCAATAATTTTTACTAAATTGCCATCAATTACTTGAGTAAGTTCTAAATCTACAACTGCTGAGTATTCACAACCAATGAAATCACTAGAAACCAGTGGTTCATTGCTCACCGCCACAATTCCACGATAATCTTTTTTACTAGCTTGTGTAAGAATTTTGTTAACTTCTTCAACAGAAGTATTTTTCTTAGTTAAAAAAGTAAGATCAGATAAAGAAACAGTTGGAACTGGTACACGAAGAGCTAGCCCATCAAATTTACCTTTTAAAGAAGGAATAATTTCAGTAGTAGCTTTAGCTGCTCCAGTACTAGTAGGTACAATATTGCTAGTGGCATTTCTGGCGCGACGCAAGTCTTTTTTGTGCGAATTATCATGCAAATTTTGATCATCAGTATAGGCATGAATAGTGCTTAAAACTGCTTTTTCTACACCAAGCTGATCTTTCATGATGTTAACTAAAGGAGCAATACAATTAGTTGTGCAAGAGGCATTGGAAAAAATTTCTTTAGATTTATCAAATTGATTAACTGAAATAACACTGGTTGATACTTCGTTTTTTTTATCAGATTTTGCTGGAGCAGATAACAAAACTTTTTTAGCACCTGCCGACAAGTGAGCCTTGGCTTTTTCTGGTTTATTAAATTTACCCGTAGATTCCAAAACAAGATCAATTTCATATTTTTTCCAAGGAAGCTTAGCTGGATCTTTTTGAGCAGTTACTGTAATTTTGTGCTCTCCAACTTTTAAAAACCCTATCTCTGGATTTTCATCACTTACATCACTAGCCTTTTGTGTCTCTTTGAAACTTATTTTTTCAGTAAAAGAACCATAAACAGTATCGTGCTTAATTAAATGCACCCAATCAGCAATATTCATTGAGCCAGAAGTATTGATGGCTACTAACGATAATTTTTGCTGATGTTTTTCAAACCAAACGCGAAATGCTAAACGACCAATACGGCCAAAACCATTGATGGCAAATTTTTTCATAGTGAACTTAGTATGCCACAAATTGGTATTTACCAACAAGTCTCACAGAAGCTAGGAAAGAAAATTAAACTGATTTTTTAAGCTAATTCAGTTCGAGTTTCATTAGAAACATAAGTGCCAATTTCTTCTCCTTCGATGGCTTTTTCTAATTGGCCATTGGCGAAAAGATTAAAGACCATAATTGGCATATCATTTTCTTTACACATAGCCAAAGCAGCTGTGTCCATGATTTGCACATCATCCATTTCAATGGCATCTTTAAAACTCATGGTTTTAAAACGTTTTGCATTAGCATTGGCGATTGGATCTTTGTCATAGATGCCATCTACTTTGGTGGCTTTCATTAAAACATCACAATGCAATTCCAAAGCATGTAAAGAAGCTCCTGAGTCGGTGGTAACATAAGGCATACCTGTTCCTGCGGACAAAATAATGACTCTGCCCTTTTGCATGTGACGAATAGCTTTATTACGAATGAAACTTTCGGCTACAGCAGGCATTTGTAAGGCAGATTGTATGCGAACTGGGACTCCAACTTTATCTAAAGCATCTTGAAGAGCCAAGCCATTCATGACCGTAGCCAACATACCCATGTAATCAGCAGTAGTGCGTTCAATACCATTTTTTGAAGCAGCGAGACCGCGAAAAATGTTGCCACCACCAATAACAATGGCAATTTCTACTTCTTTGGCATAAATATTTTTAATTTTTTCGGCCATTGATAAAACAGCTTTGGGATCGATGCCATATTCTCTATCTCCAAGTAAAGATTCTCCACCAATCTTGAGTAAAATTCGTTTAAATCTTCTTTGCATTTTGTCCTTTCATTGACATATTAAATTTAGGTTCTAAAAAAATTTCTTTTTTAATCTTAAAAATTTCCACCGCAAGGTTTCTGCTAGAGTGTATATCTTGTACATCGGATAGTCATTAACTAAATCATAGCTACCAATAAATTCTATCAATTCTCCACCATATCCTTTTTTAAATCGATGAAAACCATTCCAAGGACTCTTTGGATCAGGATCTGGTCCCAGCGATCCCCACATGTCGAAGCTTTTACAACCCTTAGCTTTTCCAAAACGAATCACTTCCCACATCATTAAATTGCTAGCCATAACCTCACGATATAAAGAACTTGATGCTCCATAGGGATAATATAGGACATTATTAAAAACAAAAACTATCCACACGACTAAAACTTGATTTTCATAGACTGCTTTAAAAATGTGCATCATGCCACTGTCTTTTAGACTTTCCCATAATTTGCGAAAATAATCTGGGGTATGAGCATAGAAACCCTGTCTTTTAGTAGTTTCTTCTAAAATTTTTAAATAGTCTTCAAGTCCGCGTTCGCTAGTATCTTCAATAATTTTGACACCTTTTTTTTCAGCTAATTTAACGTTGTAACGAGTTTTGCTACTCTGCTTGCTCATTAATTCTTCTTCACTTTGTTCTAAATTAAGCTCAAAAGTATAACGAGTAAAAAGAGCTCTGCCCTCTTCTACCTGAAATTTTTGTAAAAATTGAACATCAGCATTATCTGCCCTGTTTTGATCCAGTGATTTTTTAACATTTGGTTCCATTTTAATGTAAATGGCATTGTATTTTTTTGCTAATTGTTGCAGAGCAGAAATCTGATCTCCATCTGGAGTAAAGCCTTTGGGAAAGTAACCAACAAAGCGGTTTAAAACAGGTATTTTGTGAAAAGTAACTTGCATGGCGTTACGCAGTTCTCCACCAACAAAAAATCCAAGTCTTTCAACTTGGACGCCAGTTTTTTTTCTGAATTCACCCCATTGGTGAGATTGAAGAGGATGATTAACGACTTGATTAAAAAGTTCTGTTTCTTGTGGAAGAATTTCTCTGATCAACATAATGCTTTCCGTTATTATAGGTGAGAAAGGAGTGTTTTGCCAAGCTTATTTTTTCAAAAATTCTCTAATGTCTAATTCATCATTAAGTAAGGCTTCCAAACTTTCATCATCAATGACTAAACGTCTTTTAGGATTTTTATTGATGCTGTGCTCTTTTTTATCTTGATAATAATATTTTTTGTTAGAAGTTGTTTCTTGATAATCAAAACTACGGTTGAGTTGAAGTAATTTTTGATCAATTTCTCCTAGGAATCTGCTGGGTAAACAATTACTACTATAACCATAAGTAAAACGAGTTCTGGCATAACTGAAATATAGTTTTTCTTTAGCTCGAGTAATACCCACGTAACAAAGTCGACGTTCTTCTTCAATTTCATTTGCTTCTAAAAGAGCTCGAGAATGAGGTAATAAACCTTCTTCCATACCTACCATGAAAACAATTGGGAATTCCAAACCCTTGACGGAATGCAAGCTCATCATGGTAATTTTGTTTTCTGCTAATTGATCAATTTTTTCGTCAGCTAAATAGCCGTCTTGTACCAAAGCAATGTTCTCTAGAAGTAATAAAGTATTATCAAAACGACTGGCCACGTTAAAAAGTTCCTGAATATTATCTAAGCGCGCCAAATCTTCCTGATCTTTTTGGTCATATTTTTCTAAATAATGAGTGCTTTCCAAAATACCCTGTAAACAACTACTAGGATTCTCTAGCACTTGTCGATTTGTTTTTTCTAACCAAAGTTGCAGTTTTTCCAAACGTCTTTTGCCAATCTTTTGCGCTCTTTCAAAACTTGGACTATCAAGTTTATTAAAACAAAGACGTAAATAGGCTAATAAATCTTTAATTTCACTACGTTCATAGAATTTTGTGCCACCGACAATTTTATAGGGCAATTTTTTACGCATAAAAGCTTCTTCAAAAGTACGAGATTGTACGTTGGTACGATATAAAATTACTATTTCTTTTAATTGATTTAAGTATTTATCTTTAATAATACTGGCAATTTTTTCTGCTTCTAATTCTCCGCTACTGGTTTCATAAACTTCTAATTTTTCTATGGAAGTTTGATCGGTCCATAATTCTAGTACAGGATGAGATTGATTATTAGAAATAACAGAAGTGGCAGCATCTAAAATATTTTGAGTAGAACGATAATTTCTTTCGAGACGATACTCTGTTATTTTGGGGAAATCGGTACTCAATCTTTCTAAATTGCGATAATCTGCACCTCTCCAAGCATAAATACTCTGTGAAAAGTCGCCAACCACGAATAAATTACTACGTAAATTAGCTAATAATTTAGTTAAAAAATATTGTACTTTGTTGGTATCTTGAAATTCATCGACAAGGACATGCTCAAATTTTGCCTGATATTTTTTTCTAACATTTTCATTTTTGAGTAATAATTGATAGCAAATGGTGAGTAAATCATCAAAATCAACGGCATTTTCATCGCGCAATCTTTTTTGATAACTTTTATAAACTTTGGCAGTAAAAAGTTGTAAACCATCTCTAGCTGTTTCTTTAAAGTCTGTGGGATCAATTAATTCGTTTTTGGCATTGCTAATTTTAGCCTTGACTACTTGTGGTTTAAATATAGTTGGGTCAAAGCCATTGGTTTTGTAAATATTTTTAATTAAAGAAAGTTGATCATCGCTATCGTAAATAGTGAAATTAGCATTTAAACCAAATTGAGTAAGATTACCATGACTGGCTTCAATGCGTAAAATTTTAGCTGACAAACTATGAAAAGTGCCAGAGTAAGTCAGATTTTGCCCAGTAAATTCAAAAACTCTTTTTTTCATTTCGCTAGCAGCTTTGTTAGTAAAAGTCACTAAGAAAATGTTACTGGCAGGAATTTTTTTTTCTTTAATCAAATAGGCGACTCTAGTAGTTAAAACTCTAGTTTTACCACTACCTGCTCCAGCTAAAACAATGGCTGGTCCCTCTTGATGAAGAACGGCCTTACGTTGTTCAGGGTTAAGTTCATTAAGTAGATTAGCAATTTCTAACACGACAGACATATTAACATAATTTTTTGTCGTACATTTATGCCAAATCCTTGCGGAATTTTTTTTTCTCTCTAGAATGATATTTGAATGAAAAAATATATTATTGCTAATTGGAAATCTAATAAGACACCAACAGAAGCATCTTTTTGGCTTAATAATTTTCCCAATAATGAAGAAAGTCGTAAGGCTTTGCTAAATTTAGAAATTATTCTTGCTCCCCCTTACCCTTTTTTAGCTTTGGCCAAAGAGATTATTGCCGAACGCAAATTAACAATCAAATTAGCAGTTCAAGATTTAAGTGCTTTTGGAAGCGGAGCTTATACTGGCGAAGTTTCAGCTTTTAATTTACAAAGTTTAAATGTGGAATATGCCATTTTGGGTCACAGCGAGCGCAGAAGATTTTTAGCGGAAACTCCACAGTTAATTGCAGATAAAGTAAATGAAGCTTTATCTTGGCAAATTAAACCAATTTTGTGCTTAGATCAACCTTATATGGTTGAACAAGCACGTTTCTTGAAAAGCAGTGCTCTTGAACAATGCTTGTTGGCTTATGAACCAGTTTTGGCCATTGGCAGTGGTCAAGCTGAAGACGCAAGTAATTTATTGGAGATTCGCAAAAATTTAGCTCCACTTTATAAACAAAAATCTTTGATTTACGGAGGGAGTGTAAATGCAGATAACGTTGGATCTTATTTAAAAGTTTGTGACGGAGTTTTACTAGGAGGTGCTTCTTTAGATTTAAATAATTTTATCAATTTGTTATATTCTGCCTCAGAAAGTTTGGTTACTTAGCTCAACTTGTTAAAAAAGGTTTTTTAGCATATAGTTTGAGTCATAATGACTCTAAAAGAGCTACTTCTTTTTGGCTTAATTTTGTTCTTTTCTCTTTTCTCTCGCCTATTTCATCTGGGTTATCCATCACAAATGTATTTTGATGAAATTTATCATGTGCCAACTGCCATATTAATACGAAATGGGGATTTTCAAACTCCATTTAGTTTTTCATCTGCTCCTAATCAAGCCAATATTGATTGGCTTCATCCTCCATTGGCAAAATACTTTCAAGCTTTGTCAATAACTTTATTTGGAATAACTGCTCTAGCTTGGCGGTTGCCTTCTTTGATTTTTTCTTTGTTCACTCTCTTAGTTTTTTATTTTTTGGTTCGTTTTTTAGGACAAAACTTCTTCTTTAAAAAAGAATCTAATACAAAAAAGATTGATTTATCAATTAACCTGTCTTTAATAGCTTGTTTCTTTTTAAGTCTAGATGGCTTGTTTTTAGTGCAATCAAGAATTGCTATGAATGATATTTTTGTGCTCTTTTTTACATTAATGGCAATTTTTATTTATGTAATTTATTTAGCGAATAAAAAATCTTTGATGTTATTGGTTAGTGGCGCGTTGTTTGGTTTGGCCTTAGCGAGCAAATGGAGTGCCTTGTGGATTCTGTTGTTTTTGTTAATTAAAGAATTATTGATGCTCAAAAGTATAAAAAAAATCCCTTTTTTATTATTTTCTCTTTTGTTAACTCCTGCTTTTGTTTATTTATTGGTTTACTTACCAATGTTTTGGCAAGGACAAAATTTAAGTGATTTTTTAGTTTTACAAAAAACCATTCTTTTGTCTCAGCTCACTAATCCCAGCGCTCATCTCTACAGCAGTAATCCTTTAATTTGGGTTTTAAATCTCAGACCTGTTTGGTATTTTACTGTACCAGTATCTGTTACTTGGTCAGCCAATATTTATGCTTTAGACAATCCTTTGCTTGGTCTCTACATGATACTGGCTTTTTTTATGAGTATTTGGTTTTTATTGAAACACAAATTAAATGAATTAGCACATAAAAGTATTTATTTTATTCTTTTGCTTTACTTGTCTAGTTTTTTGCCGTGGATTATTTTTTCAAGAACAATGTTTTTTTATCATTATTTACTAGCCATCCCTTTTCTATTAATTTTATTGTCTTATTTTTTAGTAAGTTATCTCAATCAAATAAAAGATAAACAAAAAAAACAAGCCCTGATGTTTAATTTATTATTTTGGCCATTTTTCTTTTTTATAATTTTTTATCCGCATTGGACAGCTTTACCCGTTCCTAAAAATTTTATTGAAGCTGTTTATTTTTTTCTACCTAGTTGGAGATAATGCACCTAGACTTCTAAGGAAATAAAAGTCACCATCAAATATAATGATAATAAATTATTTTTTGAAAGAAAATAGAAAATGAAAATTGCAATTATTGGATCAGGTTTTGGAGC
>CAZBVY010000024.1:0-9130 GCA_964495475.1 uncultured Pseudomonadales bacterium | reverse complement strand
CATTTTTTAAATTCAGATAATGCTAATTTAAAAGAGAATAACTTTGAAGATACTCTCGCGCAATTTTATGAAGCCAGTGTAGTGCAAAAATCTGGAGAGAATAAAATTCTCATCAAAGGTAAAGAAATTGATAATCAAGCAAAAGATGAGCTTCTTGTAAATTTAAATGAAAGCTATGGTCAATTAGAAGTTTTGCGCTTTGAAACTGTTGGTCCAATTTTGGGAGCAGAATTACTAAAAAAAACTTTAGTGGCCATTTTTTTAGTAGCAAGCATCATTACTTTTTACGTTTGGAAACAGTTTGACGAGCTCAAATACGGCGTTTGTGCTGTGTTGGCGATGTTACATGATTCTTTTATTTTAATTGGAGCCTTTAGCTTATTAGGTCATTTTTTTAATGTTGAAGTTGATGTTTTATTTGTGACAGCTTTGTTAACCACTTTATCTTTTTCTATTCACGATACGATTGTCGTTTATGATCGCATTAGAGAACTGAAACGAAAAAATCCTAGATCTAATTTAGAGGCAACAGCCAACGTAGCGGTTTTGGAAACTCTCAGCAGATCAATTAACAATTCTATGACGATTATTATTATGCTTTTGAGCTTAGCTGTTTTAGGAGGAGATACTATTCGTTGGTTTGTAATTGCTCTATTAATAGGAGCTATCACCGGAACATATTCAAGTACTTTTACAGCTGTACCACTTCTTCTTGTTGTAAATAAAAAGAAAATTAATTAATTAGTTCTTTAGCTTTTTTTAACAATTGTTCTTTGGTATTTAATTTTGGATTTTCTAATACTTTTTCTAATAATTTGTCTAAAATTTCACCAAGAATCGGCCCTGGTTTCAGAGACAATTCGCTCATTAAATCATTGCCATTAATATCTAGATCATCTAATCCCATAGGTTGGTTGAGCTGTTCAATAATACGTTTTTTCATTTCTTCTAAGCGCCAACTTGTTTTTTTAGCTCCACTGCCCAAGCGATCACCTTCTCTTAAATCCAAAATATCATCGATATTTTCAAAACCAACTCGACGAATAAAGCGACGAATAGAAGCATCTGAATGATGTTCTTGATAATGGAACATGTGATATCTAACTAGAATAAAAATTCTCTGAATATCTTTTTTTGATAATTTTAAGCGGGTGGCTATTTTACTTGCCAATCTAGAACCTAAAATATCATGATTATAAAAAGTAATCTCATCATCTTCTTCTTTATAAGAAGGAGGTTTGCCTATGTCATGTAATAAAGTTGCCAATCTAACAATAGGATCTATGGAAGGACAATGTCTGAGTGCGTCAATGCTATGAGTCCAAACATCGGTAGTATGATGACCTCTTTGTTGCATATCAATACCCTGATAAAGCTCAGGTATAATTTGTCTTAGTAGCCCTGTTTCATCAAGCATTTCTATACCTTTAGCTGGGTTTTGACTACTTAAAATTTTCAAAAACTCATCTCTAATTCTTTCAAAACTGACAAATTTCAATAAATTATTATGAAACTTAATAGCAAAATAAGTTTCCGTCTCAATATCCATGTTGAGCTGTACGGCTAGACGTATAGCTCTGAGCATGCGCAAGGCATCTTCGGTAAATCTTTGATCTGGTTTCCCAACTGTGCGAATAATTTTTTTACTAATATCTATTTGTCCGTGGTGAAAATCAATTAATTGAAATTGATTTTGATTTAAAAGATAATTTTCTTTAATTTCTTTTTGGTTAAAAATTTCTTGTAAATATTTTGGATTAACTTCAATGGCCAGAGCATTGATAGTAAAATCTCGTCTTTCCAAGTCTTCTTGAATGTTTTGGCCAAAAGTTACTCCGTTTGGACGACGATGATCTAAATATTCTCCATCGCTACGAAAAGTAGTAATTTCAAATGGAGCCAAATTATTTGTATTTAATGGGTTGATTTGATCTGTAGAATTAGCCTTATCTTTAAGCGAAGAATGAATCTTTTTGGCATTTTTTAAATCTATAATTTTGTTGTTTTGTGAAATTGCTGGAACAAAAAGATGACTTAAATTTTTTGGTGGCAAAATATATTTTTGTTTTATTAAATCTAATAATTTTTCATGAGTTACACTCACGGTGCCAAATTTATTTTCATAGAAACTATCTTTGAAAATTTTTTGAATTTCTTCTGGAGTAGCATCGCTAGTAAAATCATAGTCTTTGATTGCAGAAAGCTTGAAATTCATTACTATGTCACGAACAGCACCTCCCACTAGAAAACCTTTAAATCCATTTTTGTCTAAAAGATAAAGGATATATAAAACTTCAAATGGTAAATTTGGGCTCATGGCTTTATTATAAGTCTAAGTACGATGAAATGGCATATTCAATCCCCACAATCTCCTCAGAACCTTAATGAACTTGAGGAAATTTTGTTACACAACCGATCGATTGACGATGTGGATAATTTTTTTAAAGGAGTTTCTCCTTTTAAAATTAGTTTAAAAGAATTAGGAATTAAAGAAACAGAACTTAATAAAATTAAAAAAAGATTAGCACAGGCAAAAAAGAATGATGAAAAAATTGTGATTTTTGGAGACTATGATGCTGATGGGATTAGTGCTACAGCAGTTTTATGGCAAGCCCTACATGCTCAAGGCTATAAAGTTTTACCTTTTATTCCCAATCGACTTAAGCATGGTTATGGTTTATCAGTCAAAGCCTTAAAAGATCTTTTAATTCAACAGCCAGATATTACCTTGATAATAACTGTTGACAATGGAATTGTTGCTCACAATGCTCTTGATTTTTTAAGTAAAAAAAAGATTGATGTAATTATTAGTGATCATCATCAACACGATGGAGAAAAATTAAATGCTTTAGCCGTTTTTCATTCAACACAAATTTGTGGCTGTGCAGTGGCTTGGTTTTTGGCGAGAGAACTAAGTGAAGTAAAAAATAAAAAATTATTGACTGATTTATTAGCTTTAGTTGCTATTGCTACCGTAACTGATCTAATGCCCTTATTATCAGTTAATCGATTTTTATTAATGTACGGATTAGTGGTTTTAAGAGCTAATAAAAATCTTGGTTTGCAAAAATTATTTATTAAAGCAAGCATCGATCCAACAAAAATAGATGCTTATACTCTTGGTTTTCAAATTGGTCCACGCATTAATGCCATGGGGCGTTTAGCCGAAGGAATGGATGCATTGCGTTTATTATGTACAACAAATAATGCTAAAGCTGAGCAACTCAGTGATTTGCTTCATAGCACTAACGAAGATCGTCAAAATTTAACTTTTGATTTAACTAAACAAGCAGAAACACTAATTACTCAAGAAAAAGATCAATCTTTGATTTTTTTAAGCTCCAAAGATTATCATGAGGGAATCATTGGTTTAATCGCTGGCAAGATGACTGAAAAATTTTCTAAACCAAGTATTGTGGTAAGTATCGGTGAAGAAGTTTCTAAAGCTTCTGCTCGTTCCTTAACTGGCTTTAACATTACTGAATTTATTCGTTTATTTAAAAAAGATTTATTAGAAGCAGGTGGACATCCTTTAGCTGCTGGCTTTGCTTTGGAGACAAAAAAAATTAATTTAATTAAAACAGCAATGCAAGCTCAGGCAAAAAAAATCTTGGCAGGAAAGAGTTTGGAAAAGACCATAGAAGTTGAGGCAACTATTTCTCCCAAATTATTGACTTTAAAAACTGTTCAATTAATCGAAAAATTTGCTCCCTTTGGCTTAGCAAATTCCAAGCCAGTTTTTGTTTTAAAAAATGCTGTGATTAAAAACTATAAACTTTTAGGAAGAGAACAAGAACATTTAAAATTAATTGTTACTTTTGTTGATCAAAATCAAGACTATGAGGTTTTAGCTTGGGGAAAAGGAATGTTTTCTTCTGAATTTAAGATAAATGAACATTTTGATTTAGCAGTTGCTATAGAATCAAATACTTATCGAGATTTTGAAAAAGTACAATTGGTACTTAGAGATTTCAAAAAAAGTAATTAACTGATAACAAAAAAACCGAAGCTTTTGCAACTTCGGTTTTTTATTTTTTATTTGTTAGAAATTTTAAAGATGTTTTTCTAGCATTGTTTCAACCTGTTCAAGAGGTAATGCTCCTGGAACAAGTTCAAAACCACCTTTTTTACTAATAATAATGGTTCCTGGAGTACCAGTTATACCAGCTTTAGATCCTCCAGTCATATCATCTTTAACAGCTTGTTTCATCTCTCCATTATCTAAACAAGTTTTAACTTGATTGGAGTTAGCTCCAGCTTGATTAGCCAAAGCAAGAATGGTTTCTTGACTAACTTTTTTATCTTCTGGATTGCTTCCATAGATGGAGCCATCTGCCATTTTTTCATAAACACTATCTGAGAATTTCCAAAAAGCTTCGTTGGAGCCATAAGTTGCTACACATTCACTAGCTTCAGCCAAAGGTTGAGCGTTGGGATGAAATGAAAGTGGATAATGTCTGTAAACCCAAACGATTTCTTCTTGATATTTTTTCATCAGCTCAACCATGGTAGGATGAAATTTATTACAATATGGACATTCATAGTCTGAATATTCAATCATAACTACTTGAGCCTTTTCATTTCCGCGAAAATGATCTGTTTTAGCGTCAAAGGCGGGAACACTTTCTAATTTTTTAGCCGCTGCTTCTGCTGCTTTATCTTCAGCCAAAGCCACATTGCTTCCACTAGATTTTAAAATTTGATTTTCTTTCCACAATGATCCACCTAAGAAACCTAAAACAAAGGCCATGATTAATAAAATAACTAAAGAAAAATTAGCATTAATAAAATTACTAAAAGCTCTAAAAGAGAATTTCCCTAATGCTTGAGAAACGTCTTTTGTTGGAAGTTTTTTTGCCATAAGGCCTTTCTGTAAATATTATAATAAAAGTAGATTACAATATGCCTTAATAATAAGAATTTTACAAGCAGAAATATATGATTAAAACTAGAGTCTTGAGTATTTATGAAAAAAATCAACTTTTAAAATATGGTTTTAAAGATGCTGATTTACTTAATAAGGGCGAACTACCAGTTGAATATTTAACTAATTATGTTGAATTTAAAAATTTAACAATAAAAGTTAATCAGGATGTTTTAATTCCAAGAGTTGAAAGTGAAGAATTAATTGATTTAATGGGCGACTTTTGTAATTCATTAAATGATGACATTTTTTATTTAGAAGTAGGAACGGGGAGCGGAGCAATTAGTTTAGCCTTTTATGATTTTTTAACAAAACAAAAGAAGAAAAAAATAAATAAATTTATAGTTACTGATTTATCTTTATCAGCTCTAAATTTAGCCAAGGAAAATTTTATAAATTTATTTGGTGATTCAATATCTAATAAAATTGAATTTTTGCAAACTGACCTTTTAAATTCTTTTCCAGATCAAAAATTTAATTTAATAATAGCTAATTTACCTTATATTCCATCTACTATGATTGAAAAATTAGATGAGAGCGTTAAAAATTATGAGCCATTATTGGCACTTGATGGAGGCAAAACTGGATTTGAATTAATCAATAAATTTTTGGAACAAATTATAAATAAAAATATTTTAAAAAATAACGGTAAAATCTTTTTAGAAGTATATGAAGCCCATGATGTTAAATTTATCAAAAACAATTTTCCAAATATTTGTCAAAATTTTTTAATCGAAGAATTCAAGGATCAATTTAATAGACAACGATTTTTAATTCTCAAAAAGATTTAAATATTTTTGAGTTATAGTCGAAATTTCATATTTTTTTATGAATGTGTTTTTGGCATTAGAAGCTAAGACTTTTTGTAATTTTTTATCTTTTAATAATTGAATGATCTTTTGTGCCAAGTTTAAATAGTTTTGATCTTGGGCTAATAAGGCATTGTATTTATCTGTGAGTAGTTCATTGCCAGGAGCTCGATCAAACGCAATAATTGGTTTTTCAAGAGCCATGGCCTCAATAATAGTCAAACCAAAACCTTCTAGTGGCCAAACTGATGGACAGACGATAATTTCACTTTTTTCCAATAATTCTTGCTTGTTGGCTATATTTTGTAAAAATTTTATTTGTTTATCGTGATTGGCCATTTTTTTTAAATGCTGATAAAAATTTCCTTGACCAATAATTTGCAACTGAACATTTGCAATTTCTTTTTTAACTAAGGCAAAGGCTTTGATCAGCAAATCTTGCCCTTTACCTTCTTCTAATCTAGAAACAACTGCAATGATTCTATTTTTTGTATTTATTTGCTTTTTAGTTTTTATTGCTTTAGTGCCACAAGGTATTAAAGCTATTTTTTTTTGATTGAAAATATTTTGTAAAGCACACTTAGTATTTTGAGACGGTACAATTATTTTTTGAGCATGATTTTTGTTTAAAAAATATAAAACTTTAGGAATGCCAAACAATTTTTTAAATAATGGATCAAGTGGTCCGTATTCTATGAAATAAATCGGTAATTTAAATAATTTAGCTATGGCTCCGGGCATGATTTTTTCAGAGAATCCAGAGTAAAGAACAATTTGCTTTTCTGTTTGTTGGTTTATATTGTGAAGAATTTTTAAATAATTAAGCGTTGCAAAAGGTAATAATAAAATGCTTTTTATTAAGCCTCTATAATTTCCAGCAAAATCTAAATAAATAGGAATTTTGTAGAGATCTATTAGTTTTTCATTCTCTAGTTTTTTTAAAAGATGAAGATTGTTGGTGTAAAGAACGACTCGTTGTTTTTTTACAGCCATAGTTGTAATCAAATCTATGGCAAATTGTTCTGCTCCTCCAAAGTCATTGCTTTGTAAAAAAAAATTAATCGTCATTTCTTTTCGATTTGTACAATGATGTCATTCAAATCTTTAGGAAGTTTTTCTAGAACTTGATTAATTTTGGGTCCAAGCAATGGAATTAAAATATTAGCTAAAAGCAATAATATGATGATATTGAAAAACCACACGCCAGCGCTGCGAGCGATGCCTGCTATAAAATTTTTTTTAACAATGGTCCAATTACTAACATTATAAAGAGTATTGTTTTTTTCTAAAAATGTCTTAGCTATTTTAATCATTGTCCCATTTTATCTTTTATTTTTCTTTTTAGCTAGATTTGGAGTTTAGTGTTATACTTACTAAGTCTTTAACAAGGCTCATTTCAATTAAGAAGAAAGGTTTCCAATGTCTGTAAAAAATCAATTTAAATCAGGTAATTGGCAAAAGGAAATTAATACTAGAGATTTTATTTTCAATAATTTCACTCCTTATGAAGGAGAAGATTCTTTCTTAGTTGGGCCAACAGCAGCAACTAAAAAACTTTGGGAACAATCCAGCGAACTCTTAAAACAAGAAATTAAAAATGGTGGTGTCTTAGATATTGATACTAAAACTATTTCTTCAATTACTAGTCATAAACCAGGATATCTTGATAAAAAATTGGAAAAAATTGTCGGTTTTCAGACAGATCAACCTTTAAAAAGAGCCATGAAACCTTATGGTGGTATCAGAGTTGTTGAAGCTGCTTGTGAAGAAAATGGTTATAAAGTTGACCCTCTAGTTTCAGAAATTTTCAATAAATATCGCAAATCTCATAATGATGGTGTTTTTGACGCTTACACTAAAACTATGCGTCAATTACGCTCAACTGGAATTTTAACTGGTTTACCAGATAATTACGCTCGTGGTCGTATTATTGGTGATTATCGTCGCGTGGCGCTTTATGGCATCGATCGTTTAATTGAAGCCAAGAATGCGGACAAAGATGCTATTGATGGAGTGATGACTGACGATGTAATTAAACTTCGTGAAGAAGTGAGCGAACAAATTAAAGCTCTTAAAGAGATGAAAGAGATGGCTAATTCTTATGGTTTTGATATTTCTAAACCAGCCACCAATGCTCAGGAAGCCATTCAATGGACTTGGTTTGGTTTCTTATCCGCTTTAAAAGAACAAGACGGTGCTGCCATGAGCTTGGGCAATGTTAGTACTTTTTTTGATATTTATATCGAGAGAGATTTAAAAAATGGTAGTCTAACTGAAGTAGAGGCTCAGGAATTAGTTGATCATTTCATTATGAAGTGTCGTTTGATTCGTCATCTTCGTATGAATGCGTATAATGAACTTTTTGCTGGTGATCCAACTTGGATTACTGAAGCCGTGGGCGGTTTTTTTGCCAATGGGCAACATAAAATCACTAAAACTAGCTTTAGGTTTTTGCAAAGCCTCTACAATATTGGTCCAGCTCCAGAACCAAACTTAACTATTTTATGGTCAGATAAATTGCCAGAAGGCTTTAAAAAATTCTGTGCTCAGGTTTCTATTGATACCTCATCTCTACAATATGAAAATGACAATTTAATGCGTGAAGTTAGCAGTTGTGATGATTATTGTATTGCTTGCTGTGTATCAATGATGGAGACTGGCAAGGAAATGCAATTTTTCGGAGCTCGTTGTAATTTAGCTAAGGCTTTGTTGTTAGCCCTCAATGAAGGACGTGATGAAAAGAGCGGCGAATTAATTGTGCCAGATATTGCTAAATTACCAGACGGACCAATTGATTACGAGGAATTTAACAAAAGATTTGAAAAAACCGTTGCTTATTTAGCCAAAGCTTACGTTAATACAATGGACGTCATTCATTACATGCATGACAAATATTATTATGAAAAAGCCCAAATGGCTCTTATGGACACTAAAGTTAAAAGAAACATGGCTTTTGGTGTAGCTGGTCTTAGTGTGGTGGCGGATTCTATTTCAGCTATTAAATTTGCCAAAGTAACTGCCATTCGTAATGAAGAAGGTTTGACTAAAGAATTTAAAGTTGAGGGTGAATATCCAATGTATGGTAACGATAATGATAAAGTTGATAGCATTGCTAAGCAATTAGTTGAAGATTTTAATGCTGAGTTGGCTAAACAACATATTTATCGAGATGCTACTCCAACTCTATCAGTTTTAACCATTACTTCTAATGTAGTTTATGGTCAAAAAACTGGAGCTACGCCAGATGGTCGTAAGGCTGGTGAACCTTTCGCTCCTGGTGCTAATCCAATGCATGGTCGCGATCATTCGGGAGCAATTGCTTCGCTTAATTCAGTGGCCAAAATTGATTATAAAAATGCTCGCGATGGAGTTTCTAATACTTTTTCAATTGTGCCGA
>CAZBVY010000023.1:0-10043 GCA_964495475.1 uncultured Pseudomonadales bacterium | reverse complement strand
AAAAAGTATAAAGGCATACCACTAATATGTAAGAGCACTACTACAACGGATAAATTAAATAATAATGGAACAGCAATCCAGGCTAAAACTACATAATATAGTAAGTGTTCATACTTACTTAATTCTCTGTGTTGAATCATCGTATTAGCCATAACAAAATAGAGTGCAAATAGACAAATAATTAAAAAAGAACCTACGAAACCAATTTCTTCAGCCACAATAGCAAAAATAGAATCACTACTTGCTTCTGGCACGTAAGAATATTTTTGTTGAGAATTGCCAATTCCTCTGCCGAGCCATGATCCACCTCCCAAAGCAAGAGTGATTTGCCTTACGTGATAAGCATCTCCCAACATATTTTCTTCTGGATGCAAAAAAGTAGTTAATCTTTCTCTTCTGTAAGGACTCAGTAAAACTACCATCAAAGCCAAGCAAAAACCTCCACCAAATAAAATTGATAGTAACTTAATTTCTCCACCTGCTAAGAAATAAACAATAAAACTACTAGCCACTAGAATCATTAAAGAACCAAAATCTGGTTGTAATAAAATTAAAATTACTGGCCAAAACAAAAAAAATGCAAAACTTTTTAAATCTAACTTTTTGGATAAAAGATAAGCGTAAAAATTAATTAAAACAAATTTAAAAATCTCTACTGGTTGCAAAGTGCCAAAAGGGAAACTAATCCAGCGACGAGCCCCATTTAATTTAAGGCCAATTCCTGGAATCAGAGTTAAAATTAAAAGTAAGATGCTTAAAACATATAAATGTAAGGCAAATTTTTCAAAATATTTAACTTTAAATTTACTGGCTAAAAAGAATACTACCAAAGAAATAGTCAACCAAAGAGCTTGTTGCTTAAAAAAATGATACTGATGACCAAATAATTTAAAACTTTCAACTGTTGAAGCTTCAAAAACAAAAAATAATCCGATTAAAGAAAGAAAAATCACTAAGATAAAGAAGATTTTAGAAGATGATGACATGGGCTTTTAACAAATTATTTAAATAACTGCCAACCACACTCCAAAAATTGTTAACATAATTTGTAGCAACCAAGCTCTTTGCACAATTTTCGGTTCTTCCCAACCTTTTTCTTGAAAAGTTAAATGCAATGGGGCAGCTGGAAAAATTTTCTTTTTGAAATATTTTTTTGAAATTAATTGCATTAAAGAACTGGCAATTTCTGCCACAAAAATAAAACCAATAATCAATAGGGCAATAACTTTACCAAGCAGTAAACCTACCACGGCTAAGGTTGCTCCAAAAGCTAATGAGCCAACATCACCCATAAAAATTCTGGCTGGAAAAACATTAAAATACAAAAATGAAATTAATGCTCCTAACCAGAGTGCCAAAAAGACTGATAAAGGTATGTCTAAAATCGTCGAAGATAAAATCCATAAACCAAATGAAGAAAATAGCAATAATCCAGAAGCTAAACCATCTAAACCATCGGTGATATTAACTGCATTGGCAAAGGCTACTATTACAAAAGTAGCAAAAGGAATATAGAAATAACTCAATTGCAAAGTTCCTACAAAGGGAATGTGTAAAATAGAAATTTCCAATTGAAAATAGATCATGCATGAAATAATAACCGCCAAAATGATTTGTAAAATTAATTTTTGGCGCATTCTCAAACCAAAAAATTTACTGTCATTAAAATGAAAGAATTTTTTAATATCGTCATAAAGACCTAAAATCGCAAAAGATAAAAAAGTAAAAAATAAAATATTTACCTCTGCCTGACTATTTCGATGAATACTGGTTACATCAATTCCAAAATAATTAAGGGCAGGAATCATCAAAGCAAATAATAAAGATACCATAATAACTACCAATAACCCTCCTCCTACTGGAACTCCTGCTTTGCTTGCATGAAATTTATCAAAAATTGGAGTACGTTTACCAAAAGCATCTAGGGTTTTTTGATCCTGACGACGAAACCGCAATTTATAAAGTAAATTAATAAATGGCACCACTGCACTACTAGTCAACGTAAAAGAAAAAATTAAAATACCTAAAAAAAGTGCTAGCGATCCCATATTTTCCTTTCTATCTTAGCTCCCATCAAAATTAATTTTTCATCTATTTTTTGATAGCCTCGTTCAACTTGTTCAATATTGTGCAAAATCGTTTGACCTTTTGCGCTAATTGCTGCTAATAAAATAGTAGCCCCAGCTCGTAAATCATGAATGGTGAATTCACCGCCCTTGAAGTCCGTGGGACCAAAAATTTTAATAGCATGACGATCACTATCTAAATGATCTTGCCAATTAAAATTATAAAGATTCTCTGGGTTTTTCACGGTTGGATTAAAATATTCAATTTTAGCTCCCATCGCCCTCAAATCTTCTACGTATTGAAAACGGTTTTGCATAACTGTTTCATGGATAATGCTTTCTCCATGACACTGACAGAGAAGAGTAGCAAAAAGAGGTTGCCAATCAGTCATAAATCCTGGATGAATTTCTGTCTCCACATCGGTGGCTTGCATTTCGCCTTTATAAAAAAAGCGAATACCATAATCACCAATTTCATAACCAGCTCCTATTTCATCTAACTTATCTAAGAAAGCTTTTAAATCTTGTCTTCTAGCGTTCTCAACTACAATATCACCTCTACTAGCAATCGCTGCACAAGCATAGCTCACTGCCTCGTTACGATCCGGCATAATTTTATGAATTGCTCCACTAAGTTTTTCTACGCCATCAATTTCAATTTTTCTAAAAGAACGACGACGAATTTTAGCTCCCATTTGATTGAGAAATAAAATCAAATCATCAATTTCTGGCTCTTCGGCAGCATTTTCCAAAACAGTTTTACCTTTAGCTAAAGCTCCTGCCATAATTAAAGTTTCGGTACCAGTGTGAGTATTTTTCTCAAAACGATAATTACAACCTTTGAGTTGTTTGCAAGTTGCTTTTAAAACACCATTTTCTTGAACAAATTTAACTCCCATTAATTCAAGCCCCATCATGTGTCTCTCTAGAGGACGTTTGCCAATTTGGTCTCCTCCTGGAAGAGGTACTTCAGCATGTCCAAATTTAGCTAAAAGTGCCGGAATAAAAAGAGTAGAGGCCCGAGATTGTTCGCCATGTTTTTGTTGGATAACTGAAAAGCGAAAATTACGAGTATCAATAATAAAGGTACGCTCACCCACACGATAAGCCTTACCTCCAAGTTCATTAATAATTTGTGCAACTAAATCAACATCGGAAATATCTGGTAAATTAAGCAAGCGACTTTCAGAACTACCAAGCAAAGCCGCAATCATTAGTTTATAAGAAGCATTTTTAGCTCCACCAACTCGCACCGAACCGTAAAGTGGAGTTCCTCCTGTTACTATGAAACTTGCTTTACTCATAGACATTCGCTTTCTATTGTTAATAAAAATGTTTTTAATTTAAATAAAAAACTTCTTCTTTTAGGATAACACCAAATTTTTCTAAAACTACTGCTTTGACTTTGGCAACTAGTTTTTTAACATCACTAGCTTTACCTTTTCCAAGATTTACAAAAAAAGCAGAATGCTTTTCACTTACTTGAATATCTCCTTCTCTCATACCTTTTAAACCAGCTTGTTCAATTAAAAAACCAGAAGGAATAAATTCTGCTTCGCTAAATTTAGGAAAAAGTTTTTTTAATTCTGCAGTGTTTTTTGGATTTTGAAAAACACAACCACAACTTGGTAGATTTAAAGGTTGACGAGATTCGCGTCTTTCCATTGAAGCTTTAATAATTTCTTTAATTTTTTCTGGATTATCTTTTTTCAATACAAAAATAGCAGAAAATATTAAAAGATGCTTATTTTTTTGAAAAATGGATTTTTCATAAGCGAATTCACAATTTTCATGTGAAAATACAACAATTTCTCCTTTTTTCACGTCGAAAGTTTCAACTTCTTGAATATGGTTGCCAATTAAATTTTCCAGATAGTGAGCATTGTTATAAATTGCACCACCCAATGTTCCAGGCACACCAATAAAACCCTCTAATCCCGCTCCACCCTTATTAGCTGCTTGTGCAACTAAATGTGAAGTTTTCACACCAGCGTCAGCTCTAATCACTAATTCCTGCTTGGTGTCTTTGATAAATTCGAGTTCTTTGAAATCTAGGCTCAACACCAAACCTTTCAAGCCTTCATCTGCAATGATGACATTGCTGGCTCCACCTAAAATATAAAATGTAATGTTATTTTTATTGCAAAATGATAACAAATCAGCTGCTTCCTGACGAGTTCGAGCACTGTAAAAAACCTCTGCATTACCACCAATTTTGAAATAGCTTTTTGAAGAAAGAGGATGATTAAAAAGAAAATCTAAAGAAGGAAAATTTTCTTTGAAAATTTGTTGTAAATTCATAAGCTTTTCCATTCTATCATGAGATGGCATTATACAAATAAGGTTTATAATGACAACGTGACAGAGATCATCAAACCAGGTATATATTTAGTTGACAAGCCCAGTGGGCCTAGCAGCCATGCTATTGTTAATTATTTCAGAAAAAAAAGTTTTATTAAAAGAGTGGGGCACTGTGGCACATTGGATCCACTTGCTTCTGGATTACTGATTATTCTTGTTGGTCGAGAATATACTAAAAAACAAATTCTTTATTTAAAAAAAGATAAAGAATATTTAGTAGAAGCGCAACTAGGCATTCAAACTGACACTTACGATAAGACTGGACAAATTACTCAACAAAAAACTTGGCAAGAATTACAAAAATTAAAAAAAACAGATTTAGTCAAGATTCTGCCACTATTTAAAGGAGAGATTAGACAAACTGTCCCTATTTTTTCTGCTGTTAAAGTTGGTGGGCAAAAACTTTATCAAAAAGCCAGGCGTGGAGAAAAAGTCGAATTGCCAATCAGAAAAGTTGAGATTAAAAAATTAGTACTTAAAAAGTTTGAAAAAGACGTGAAAAATGAAAAAATTACCTTTGAATTATTAGTGCATTGTTCAAGCGGAACATATATTAGATCTTTAATTCATGATTTAGGAAATAAACTAGAAATTGGAGCACACGTCACAGCTCTACGTCGTACTAAAATTGATAAGTTTCACGTGAAAAATAGTCTTAAAATTGATTGGGATAATCAGCCTTTACCACAGCACTAATTGCTGATGGTGGCCAATATCTAAAAAAGACCCTACCAATAATATCTTCTTTAGTAATAGCTCCCCAGGTTCTTGAGTCGCTAGAATATGGTCTATTGTCTCCAGAGACAAAAAATTCATTTGGTCCTAAATAAACACCCTGACCCTTAGTAGCATTGCCTGGTAAAATTGGAAAATCGCTAGGAATATATGGCTCTGGTAATTTATTACCATTCACCCAAACAGCATTTTCTTTGATTTCAACAGTATCACCTGGAACACCCAAAATGCGTTTAATAAAGTCACAACCAGTACCCTCTGGACAATGAGCATCTGGAGGAGCGTGAAAAACCACAATTTCTCCACGTTGTGGATCTCTCATTTTATAAGAAACTTTATCAGTCAAAACATGCTCTCCATCTTGAAAATTTGGCACCATTGATTGTCCATTAACCTGATGTGGTTGTAAAAAGAATAAATAAATCACTAAAAAAATTGAAAAAGAAATTGCCATTGTCTCAATCAGATCAAGAAAAGTAGATCCAACTTTTTGAAAAGCTTTTTGCATAACAGGGAATATGTTACTACTTTGCTCAGCCTGCTTGCAAGCAGCATTGTTTATAACCTACAATACACTTGTGCATTATCAAAAACACGCCATCGCTGGTTTTAGTTGGCAGACTCTACAAAAAATTTTTACTACTGGATTAAGTTTCCTCAAAATTTTTATTTTAGCCAGACTATTAAGTCCAGAACAATTCGGTCTTTTTTCTCTTATTATGATTGCCTTGGGCACCACAGAAAGCATTACTCAAACTGGGGTCAACATTACCATATTACAATCTAAACAGCCTATTAAATATTTTTTAGATACAGCTTTTGTGATTGCAATTATTAGAGGCTTTATTATTGGTTCTTTAATGATCGCCATGGGCTATTTAATGAGTCATTATTACAATGAACCAACCTTATTTCCCATGATTGCCGTCGTTTCTTTAGTTCCAATTATTAAAGGATTTATCAATCCTGCAATCGTCAGCTGGCAAAAAAATTTTGAATTTGCCAAAGACAGTTTTTATTCTTCTTTAAGATTAACAATAGAAATTATGGCTCAAATTGCCCTAGCATTTCTCATGCATTCTGTCTGGGCTTTAGTTTTAGGCGTAATTGCTGGAGCTGTTTTTGAAGTATGTTTATCTTTTATTATGCTTCAAGAAAAACCAATTTTTCACTATATCAAGAGTAGAGGATCAGCTATTTTTAAAAATGCTCGATGGCTAAGTTTGGGAAGTCTTTTAAGTTATCTGAATGACAATATTGATGATTTTTTACTTGGAAAAATTGTGGGCACGCATCGCCTGGGTATTTATCATAACGCCTATTCATTAAGTCATAAAGTTAATTATGAATTATCTAAATCAGCTTACCATGGCATCATGCCTATTTTTAGTAAAATGACTCAAAATCACGAGGATTTAAGGCTTAAAAAAGCTTTTTATAAATCCTTTGTTTCTACTTTATTAATTGTTTCTCTAATTTCCTTTCCACTAATCTTTTTTCCAGAATTTTTAGTCAATTTTCTTTTAGGCGAGGAATGGTTGGAAGCCATTGATATTTTGCAGATTCTTACTCTAGCTGGACTCGTTCATACTATGGCCAATCTTTGTTACGCCTTGATTATTGCTAAAAAAAGATACTTTTACTTAAATGCTCATATGATTATCTCTTTATGTTTAATTGTTTTTGGTATCGTAATCCTTGGTAAAAACTATGGATTGATGGGAGCTGTATATGCTATTTTCCTTGCTAGATTAATTGCTTTACCAATTGCCTTTTTTGGAGTGAAAAAAAGTCTAGAATAATATGAATTTTTATTTAATTAGTTTAGTTTTTTTATTGTCTCTGGGACAACTACAAAGAATTCAAATTACAAATAATATTGCATTTTATTTGCATGATTTGTTAATCATCGGATTTTTGATAAAAGAACTGTTTGCGGTAAATTTGCAAATAAAAAAAATTATTGAAAATGTAAAAAAAATAAAAATTTTTCAAAAAAAAATCATTTTTGTTTTTCTCATCAGTATTTTATTATCTTGGGTCATTGCTTTTATTGAGGGAAGATTTGATTTTAGGGCAATTTTATATCTAATTCGTTTAATTGCTTATATTTGTTTTGCTTTTTTATTGCAAGAAAAAATAAAAAATAAAAGTTGGCCTTGGCGATTAATTTCTTTCAATATTTTGTTATTAGGTTTTGTTCAATATTTTTTCTTACCTGATTTACGATTTTTAATTTATGAAGGTTACGATGATCATTTTTATCGCTTAACCAGTACTATTTTGGATCCTGCTTTTACCGGATTGATTTTTGTTTTTAATCTTAATTATTATCTATGGCAAAAAAAGAAAAACTATTTACTTATTATTTTATTCCTCATTGGTTTACTATTAACTTATTCCAGGGCATCATATTTAGCTTTTTTACTAAGTAGTTCATTAATATTTTTACTTGATAAACAAAATTCAAAAAAAATAATTTTATTTATTATCTGTTGTTTTTGTTTAACGTTGCCATTTCTCCCCAATAAAAGTGGTGGTGACGGTGTAAATTTACTAAGAACAGTTTCTACCCAAAAAAGAATTAATAATGATCAAGAAATTTTACAAAGTATGAGTAAAACCCAATGGCTTTTTGGGCAAGGTTTGTTAATTCCAGCAAAAAATAGAGAAGTTTCTGAAAATATTCCTAGTCATTCACATTTTGCTGATAATTTATTGGTTTTTCTAATTAGTAATATAGGAATAGTTGGAAGCACTTTATTGTTAATAATATTTTTAAAAAGAACTATTAATCACAACAAAAACAATCAAAACATTTTATTAGCAAGTTTAATTACTCATGCTATGTTCAATAATAGTTTTACACAAAGCTTTGTGGTTTTGCTGTTTCTGGGATTTTATTTAGCTGAAGATTAAAGTTTAAATTCTACTTCTATCTTTCTTTGAGTCTCATTTGTAGCCTTATCAATGACTTTAAATTCCAATTCGTTTTTACCTTCACCTAAATAATAATTAGTGGAAAAATTACCTTCTTTATCAGCCAAAATCAATCGTCCATTAATAAAAACCTTAGCTTCTGCTTCAGTTTTACCCTTAATGGTGGTGGTACGATTTTTTTTCAACTCAATCACTGCGCCGTCTTTGGGCTCTTCAATTTCTAAAGTTGGGGCTTCAGAATCTCGATTTATTAAATAAGAACGTGTTTTCAATGATTCATTACCAGCATCATCAATACTAAAAATAGAAAGCTCATTTTGACCATCAGTCAATTCCAGTTCATGTTCAAATTGACCATCATCTGAAACCACAACTTCGGCACCTTTAACAGAATTAATCAAGAAAATTACTTTACTCTTAGGCTCAGCGAAGCCTTTTAAATTCAAACTGGCGGAAAAAGTAGCTTCTACTGGATTGCTAGATAAAACTGGAGCTTGGGGAGGGACAGTGTCTTTATCTATGGCAGGAGCATCTTTATCTATGATGGCAAAAAATAATCTGATTAAATTGGGCATGATTAAAAAGATGAAAAGTAAAAGAATAGCAATCCCAAAAAAAATAAAATAAAAAGTTTGCTTTTGAATTTTGCTTTTTTCTCTTTTAGTTAGACGAGAAGACGCAAAATTTTTTTTGTTAGATTTTTTTTCATAAATAGATGAATAGCGATGAGAATTAAACATAATTTTATATTACCACAACTCGTTTCACTGATTCAGCCAAATGAACCAATAATTCGTAGGGAATTGTTTTAAGCAGAGTAGCGGTTTTACTTAAATTATTTCTATCTTTTTTAAGAGATGAATAAATAATGACTTTTTCTCCAATTTTAGGATTTTTTAATTTAGAAATATCAATAGTAGTCATATTCATCGAAACACGCCCAATAATAGGAAAAAAGCTATTTCTGATTTTGACAAAAGCAAGATTAGAAAGTCTTCTATCCACACCCTCATAATATCCTACTGGAAGCAAACCGATTGTCATGTTCTTTTTCGCTTTAAAAGTACAACTATAACCAACTAAATCTCCTTTGGACAAATTCTTAATTTGCGCCAAAGTTGAAGAAAATTCCAAAACTGGTTCAAGAATAATTGAGCTATTCTTTATATCCTTTTGGTCAAGAGGGTTGATTCCGTAATGAGCCAAGCCAACTCTTAGCATATTAAAAGTATTATCTTTAAATTTAAAGGCTCCACCAGACGCTGAGATATGTCTCCACAAAGGACTTATGCCAAATTGCTCCATGACATGCAGAGCTTCCTTATAAACATCTATTTGTTTTTGAGTAAATTTAAAAGAAGAGGGATTATCTGCATCAGCTAAATGTGAACATAGACCAACTATCTGTAAGTTTTTTAATTTTTTAATATCAGATAAAAATTGAGGAAAATCAACCAACTTAATCCCTTCTCGATTCATACCAGTATCAATAAAAAGATGAATCTTGCAGTTTTTTTGATATTGATTGAGAATTTGTGCTAATTTCAGATCAAAAATAACAATTTCAAAAGGCAATTTTTTAATTTTAAAATTTTCTGGAGCAGTGTAACCCATGATTAAAATAGGGGTTTTTATTTTTAATTTATAAAGCTCATAGGCTTCAAATAAACTGTCCACAACCAAAAATGGGCAATGTAGAGAATCAAAAATTGTAGCCATTTCTCTTAAACCATGACCATAAGCATTACTTTTTAGAACTGGACAAACTTGAGCTTCTTTATGATAAGCCTGAATATTTTGGTGATTTATAAGTAAAGCTTGTTTGGAAACAGAAATTTGATTTAAAGTTCGATAAATTTGTTTATGTAAAAAACGCAACATAGCTTTGAGCCAAAGGTGGGAGTCGAACCCACGACCGACGGTTTACGATACCGTTGCTCT
>CAZBVY010000022.1:1587-10104 GCA_964495475.1 uncultured Pseudomonadales bacterium | reverse complement strand
GATGATCAAACTTTTAGCAAATCTATTGAACAAAAAGATATTAATAATTCTTTTTCATTTTATGATGGTCCCCCCTTTGCCACTGGTTTACCCCATTATGGTCATTTAATGCAATCAATTATTAAAGATCTTATTCCTCGTTATCAGACTATGAAAGGCAAAAGAGTGCGTCGAGTTTGGGGTTGGGATTGCCACGGTCTTCCTGTCGAAAATATTATTGAAAAAGAACTAAATTTAGATAGTAAAAAAGAGATTGAAAGTTATGGTGTTGATAAATTTAACGAAGCTTGTCGACAAACTGTTTTAACTTATGCAGAAGAATGGAAAAAAACCATTCGTCGTATTGGACGTTGGATTGATATGGATAATGCTTATAAAACCATGGACAAAAACTTTATGGAAACAGTTTGGTGGGTTTTTCGTCAACTTTGGGATAAAGGTTTGATTTATAAAAGTCATAAATCGATGCACATTTGTCCTCGTTGTGGAACACCTCTGTCCAATTTTGAAGTCACTCAAGGATATAAAGATGTTAAAGATATTTCTGTTTTTGCTAAATTTAAGTTGCATCACGCAAACACAGTTTTAGGTGTAGAGAGCAGTGAAGAAATTTATGCAGTAGCTTGGACCACTACCCCATGGACACTACCAGGCAATGTTTTGTTAGCAGTTGGTGCAGATTTAGATTATGTTTTAGTTAAAGTTGAAGAAGAAAATGGTTTATTCATTGTAGCTAAAGAACGCTTGTCAGAAGTGATGGTGGATAAAAAGTTTGAGATTGTTGGCCAGAGTTTTAAAGGGAGTAAACTAGTTGGATTGACCTATAAGCCAATTTTCCCATATTTTGCTAATTGGGCTAAATCTTTTCGTATTGTAGCCGGAGATTTTGTAACTTTGGAAGAAGGTACCGGCATTGTACACATCGCTCCAGCTTTTGGTGAAGATGACTACAAAACTGGTAAAGCAGAAAACATTGAATTATTACAACACGTCAGCATGGATGGTCGTTTTAAAGAAGAAGTTACTGATTTTGCTCACATGGAAGTTAAACCAAAAGATAATCCACAAGTTACAGATATTGAAATTATTAAGTATTTGGCATCTCACGGCACACTTTTTGCTAAGAAAAAAATTGAGCATAGTTATCCACATTGTTGGCGTTGTGACACTCCTCTACTTAATTACGCAACTGATAGTTGGTACGTCAAAGTCAGTACTTTTAAAGATCAATTATTAGCCAATAATGAAAAAGTTAATTGGGAACCAGATCATATTAAACATGGTCGTTTTGGTAAATGGTTGGAAGGAGCCAGAGATTGGGCAATTTCACGCAATCGTTATTGGGGAACTCCTTTGCCAGTTTGGGAAAATGAAGACGGTGACTTTGTTTGTGTAGGTTCCGCTGAAGAACTAGAGCAACTATCTGGACAAAAAGTCAGTGATTTGCATAAACACATCGTTGATAAAATTGAATTTGTTAAAAATGGCAAAACTTATCGTCACATTCCAGAAGTTTTAGATTGTTGGTTTGAATCAGGCTCAATGCCTTATGGTGAATTGCACTTTCCTTTTGAGAACCAAGAAGACTTTAAACGTTCTTTTCCAGCCGATTTTATTTCTGAAGGACAAGATCAAACTCGTGGCTGGTTCTACACTTTGCATGTTTTGGCTACAGCTTTGACCCTAACTAGTGAAAAACCAAGTAGTGCTTTCAAAAATGTCATGTGTACTGGTCTGATTATGGCTGAGGACGGCAAAAAAATGAGCAAGCGTTTGAAAAATTATCCAGAGCCAGGAGAAGTTTTGGAAAAATATGGAGCCGATGCTTTGCGTCTTTATTTAATGTCATCTCCGGCAGTTAAAGCTGAAACATTAAACTTTGCAGAAAAAGATGTGGCCAATTTACGTCGTCGTGTATTTGTAATCTGGTGGAATGTATTGGCTTTTTATAAAACCTTTGGCAACCAGCAAGCCGGCTTCTTTGATTTGGGAGCTGGTCAAAAACCAAGTAATTTACTTGATCGTTGGATTTTAAGTCGTTTACAGAGTGTTATTTTAGAACTTACGCAACAACTAGATAAATACGATGTGATGAAGGCCAGTAGATTATTGGCGCCATTTATTGATGAGTTGTCAACTTGGTATTTGCGTTCTTCTAGAGAAAGAATTAAATCTAAAGATAATCAAGAAGTGAGTCAGGTTTTTGCAACAGTGATTTATGAATTGGCCAAAGCTTTTGCTCCAATAGTGCCATTTTTTACTGAATTAATTCATCACACTATGATTGATGAAAAAAGCTCAATTCATTTGACAGAATTTCCTAAATATAGAGTGGAATTTTTGGACAAAAATTTGGAAGAATCAATGCTACTACTTCGTAAAATTGTTGAAGCTGCACATGCTCTTCGTAAACTTAAACAAATTAAAGCTCGTCAGCCTCTTGCTAGCTTGAAAGTTAGTGGTTTTGGCAAGATGACTTATAGAAATGACTTAGAAAATTTGCTTAAAGCAGAAATCAATGTTAAAAAAGTTGATTGGCTAAAAGAAGATGGAGATTTGGAAGTTGACTACGACTTTAATTTAACTGAACAGCTCAAAGCAGAAGGTGAAGCGAGAGAATTAATTCGTCAAATTCAAGATATGCGTAAAGAAGCTAAATTAGATGTCAACAAGATTGTGAATCTACAATTAGCTAGTTGGCCAGAGGCTTTCAAGCAAGAAATTGAAGAAAAAACCAACACTAAAATTAAACAAGGTAATGAGTCAAAGTTATTACTTGATTAAAGTAAAAAAATAAATGCGCAAATATTTTTTGTTTGGAATACTGTTTCTTTTTGCAGTGCTGTCTCTAACGACTTTGCGCAGTATTGTGCCTAATTTACTTTATAAACAAACCATTTCTTTTGCTTTAGCTTTTGTAGTTTTTTTTATTGCTTATAGATTGCCTTTTGCTTTTCATGTCAAAGTGTCCAAATGGCTCTATTTGCTACTTAATTTATCTTTATTATTTCTTTTAATATATGGCTCAATTACCAGAGGTATTTCAGCTTGGATAGTTTTGCCTTTTAATTTTAAATTTCAGCCTTCACAATTAGCTGTGCCGATTACAGCACTATATTTAATTAATTTTTTGAAAAAAGAACAAACTTTTTCGTGGACACTACTCTTGCAAACACTTTCAATTATTGCTTTACCAGCTATTCTAATTTTGTTAGAACCAGATTTCGGAACGGTTTTAGTTTTTTCAGTAGCTCTTTCAATTTTCTTATTTTTTAATCGACTTAAATTTAAACAACTGATGGCTTTATTTTTTATTGGTTGCTTAGTTTTAATGACGCTGTGGTTTTTAGTTTTTAAGGATTATCAAAAAAATAGAATTTTAGGATTTTTGCATTTACATCAAACCTCAATTGATTTACAGGCAACTTCTCAAGAAACTAGTAGTGCTTACAACGCTCGACAGGCCTTAATTGCTGTGGGAAGCGGGCAATTTTGGGGACGTGGTATAGGCCAGGGTGTTCAGTCTCATTTACGTTTTTTACCAGAAAGACAAACTGATTTTATTTTTGCTTCTTTTGCTGAAGAATGGGGTTTTGTGGGAGCAATCTTTTTATTGATTTTATATTTTCTTTTATTATTTTTTCTCTTGTATTTAGCTTATAAAGTTGACAATTTTGGAGAAAAACTTTATTTACTAGTGCTCTTTACTATGTTCTTGATACAAATATTTATTAATATTGGTATGAACTTGGCAATTTTACCAATTACAGGTATTACTTTGCCCTTTCTTTCTTATGGTGGGAGTAGTGTCATTTCCTTATTTTTTGCGCTTGGGGTGGCTCAATCTATTGCTACAAATTTTAAGAAAAAAGCCAACTTCATTTTTTATTAGTATCTGATATAATTCAACATCGTTATGTCAAAGTACGCAATCATTCAATTACAAGGAAAACAATTCATGGTCCAGGAAGGCGATGAATTTTTAGTTGATCAATTAGATAAAGAAGCTGGTAGCAAATTTGATGTCAGTGATGTTTTATTGGTAGTCAACGAAGCAGATCGTAAGATTGGACAGCCTTTAGTCGATGGTGTTAAGGTTTCCTGCGAATTAGTTTCAAATCAAAGAGGCGAAAAGATTCGTGTAGCTAAATACAAATCTAAATCCAGATACAGAAAAGTGCAAGGTCATCGTCAGTACCAAAGCACAGTTAAAGTGCTAAAAATTGCTTAATTAGCAGAACTAGCTTCGCTATGTCTAAATTTCTCATTCTTTTTGGTAATACCACTCTTTTGTCGAAATTAGAGTTTGAACTTACTTATCCACAATGTTCTTTGCAACAATTAGATGAGCATCTTTTTTTATTTGAAGCTGATCAGAAAAATATTAATTCATTAATGAATGTTTTAGGTGGTACAGTTAAATTTTTTGAAGTAGTTCAAGAAATTGATAATCAAATTGAAGACGAAAAATTAATAGAAGAAATAGTTGCCTTATTACTCTCACAAAGCAATGAGCCATATTTCACTCTCACTCAAGTAGGTAAGGGACAGAGATCAATTAGCAATGCTGATATTAAAAACTTAATTAAAGAAAACGGTAAAAAAGCCCGCTATTTTTCTGGTGATCCAAGCGAAAGTGCTTTGCTTTCACACAAGTCTCAAGCTACTGAGTTATTAAGTTTCAATTTAATGGAAGAAGGTAAGCTATTATTAGCTCAAATTAAAGGTGTTCAAGATATTGATGATTGGACTAATCGCGATCGTAATAAACCCTATGCTGATCGTAAAAAAGGCATGTTGCCTCCAAAAGTAGCTCGCATGATGGTTAATATTGCCTTTGGTTTATGGCAGAAAAAAAATACTACCAAACCTCTACTCTATGATCCATTTTGTGGCACAGGCACCGTATTACTCGAAGCAGGCATGAGAAATTTAGATGTTTATGGTTCAGATATTGATCAAAATGCAGTTTTTGGAACCAGAGATAATTTAGAGTGGTTTAAAAAAGAATATAACGTTGATATAGAAAGCAAAGTTTTTTATATGGATGCTAGTCATGTAAATCCAGAAAATTTTGCCAAAAAAGTTGATCTTTTAGTCACCGAACCATTTTTAGGTAAACAAACTCCTAAAGATCAGGAATTAGCCAATGTTTTCAAAGGACTTGAAAAAATGTATTTAGGTTCTTTTAAATCTTTTGCCAATATTTTAAATGATGGCGCAGTAGTAGCAATTGTCTTTCCTAAAGTAAAAACCGATAAAAGAACTTATTCTCTCGAAAGTTTAATTGACAAATTAAAGTCAAAAGGATACAATCTTTTGGTCGATCCGGTCATCTATGCTCGAGAAGGAGCAAGAGTTGCTAGACAAATTTGTTTGTTTAGTTTCAGCCGTTTAAATAATATTTAAGAAAAAAGGTAAATAATATGGCACACGTTAAAGGTTCAGGTAGCGTTAATCAACACTCACAGGGCGCCCGTCATGGAAAGCGTTTTGGTGTAAAGAAATTTGCTGGTGAAAAAATTTCTGTTGGACAAATTATTGTTCGTCAAAAAGGTGCCAAATACAAAGCCGGTAAAGGCGTTAAGTTTGGTCATGATTGGACAGTTTTTGCTATGATTGAAGGCGTCGTCAAATTCAGTAAAAAATTTGGTAAAACCGTCGTCAATGTGGTCAAAGCTTAATTATTTTTAAAAATAATTAATAAACATTTTCTTTTTAACTTTAGCTAGAGTTTCTTTAGCAAGCTCACGTGCTTTTTTAGTACCAGCAATCAGTATTTCCTCAACTAATTTTGGATGTTGATCGAAATAAGCTCTTTTTTCTTTAATTGGTCTAAGCCTATCAATAATTGCTTGGGCTAAAAATGGTTTGAACTGCGCGTATCTAATAGTGCCATTTTTAAATTCCATGGTAAATTTTTCAATTGATTTTTGATCATCAGAAAATTGTCCAAGTAGATTTAATAAATTTTGACCACCCAATTCATCAGTTAAAGCACCTTTAATTTTTTGTCGAATGTCATCATCTGAATCGGTAAAAGAGATAGCATTGCCTAAACTTTTGCCCATTTTTCGACCATCCATGCCCAAAACTCTTGGAAAATCACCAATTTTGGCCTCTGGTTCTTTTAAAGTTTCACCATAAATGTGATTGAATTTTCTGACAATTTCTCTAGTTTGTTCAATCATTGGTAGCTGATCAGCGCCCACTGGCACCAAATCTGCCTGGAAAGCTGTAATGTCAGCTGCCTGACTCACTGGATAACCTAAGAAACCAAAAGTTACATCATCTTTAAATAATTCTTTTTTTTGTTGAATTTCTTCTTTGACCGTGGGATTTCTTTTTAAACGATCAATAGTAACTAAATTCGAATAAAAAACAGTTAATTCTGCAATTTCTGGAATCATAGATTGAATAAAAATAGTGGTTTTATTAGGATCGATTCCTACAGCTAAATTATCTTTAGTTACTTCAAAAACGTTTTTTCTAACTTTTTCTGGATTGTTAAAATTGTCTGTCAGAGCTTGTACATCAGCAATCATGACATAAGTATTATATTGATCTTGTAGAACCACACGATTTTTTAAAGCACCACAATAATGACCAATGTGTAATTGGCCAGTTGGACGATCGCCAGTTAAAATGTTTTTTTTCATAATTTTTCCTATTTATTTTTATTATTCATTAATTTTTAATAACTTGCCAATGTAATCAAGGTCTTTGTCTCCTCTACCAGAGAGATTGACAACGATGATTTTATTTTTAGCCAAAGTCGGTGCTAATTTCATTGCATAAGCAATGGCATGAGCACTTTCCAAAGCTGGAATAATTCCTTCGATTTTGCTTAAAAATAAAAAGGCTTCCAAAGCTTCTTTATCATTAATAGTAACATATTTTGCTCTGGTTTGATCTTTTAAATAAGCATGCTGTGGGCCAACGCCAGGATAATCTAAACCAGAAGCGATGGAGTGAACATTAGAAGGTTCTCCTTTTTTATCTTGTAATAAATAAGTGAACATCCCATGTAAAATGCCTGGTTTACCTAGAGTTAAAGTAGCAGCGTGATCACCTGGCTTAAAACTTTTACCAGCTGGTTCCACGCCAATCATTTGCACTTGTTTATCATTTAAAAAAGCGTGAAATAAGCCCATGGCATTGGAACCACCGCCAACACAGGCCACTAAATAGTCTGGCAATCTATTTTTTTTAAGCATAATTTGTTTACGAGTTTCCTTGCCCACCACTGATTGAAAATCTCTAACCATCATTGGATATGGATGTGGTCCAACCACTGAGCCAATACCAAAGAAGGTGTTTTTATAATCATTCAGATAGGCAGTAAAAGCGCTGTCGACTGCGTCTTTAAGACATCTGCCACCACTTTTTACTGTGACGACTTTGGCACCGAGTAACTGCATGCGCAAAACATTAGGATGCTGTTTTATCACATCGATTTCACCCATGTGAATTTCGCATTTTAGCCCCACCAATGTAGCGGCAGTAGCTAAAGCAACGCCGTGTTGACCAGCCCCAGTTTCAGCAATGAGTTTTTTCTTGCCCATTTTTTTAGCCAAAAGTGCTTCGCCTATGCAGTGATTAATTTTGTGCGCACCGGTGTGGTTAAGATCTTCTCTCTTGAGATAAATTTTAGCTCCACCTAATTTTTCACTTAAATTCTTAGCATAAAAAAGTGGTGAAGGTCGACCCACATAATCTCTCAAAAGATTTTGATATTCTTTTTGAAAATCAGGATCTTTTTTTGCTATTTCATAAGCAGTTCTCACTTCTTCCAGTGCTTTTTTTAATTGTGGTGGCACAAATTGTCCACCGTATTCACCAAAGAAACCTGCTTTATTTGGTAATTTTTGATAATGTTTTTTTTGTAATTTTATTTTTTTCATATAATTTTTTAATTTTTCTTAATATTTAATAATTTATTTCATTTGGTTTTTTGACATAAAAAAACCGCCTATTTGGCGGTGTTTTCTAAGCAAATAAATACAGAAAGAACTACCGCCAAAGAGAGGTAGTCCACCAATTGAAGCTAATTTGCATTAAGGTTGATTGCATTGACGAGCATATTAACAAAGAAAATTGTTTGTGTCAAATTTGAGAGAAAATATAAGCATTAACAACATCTGTGAAAATCTTCTTGTGAAAATTTTGATCTATTGTGTTATATATAGATTATGACACAAAATATACAAAAACTTGCCATTAATTATTTACAGCCCAATCCATTCCAACCTCGAGATAAAGTTAAAAAAGAAGACATTGAAGATTTAGTAGAATCAATCAGAATTCATGGCATTTTAGAACCCTTGGTAGTGGCTGAGACACCAGCTGGCTATCAAATTATCGCTGGAGAACGACGTTGGCGCGCTGCTAAAGTGGTTGGTTTAGATGAAGTTCCAGTTTATATAAAAAAAACCAGTCCTCAGGGAATGTTAGAAATGGCAATTGTAGAAAATGTTCAGCGTTATGATTTAAATCCGATTGAAAGAGCGCAATCAT
>CAZBVY010000022.1:0-1487 GCA_964495475.1 uncultured Pseudomonadales bacterium | reverse complement strand
ATTGTAGAAAATGTTCAGCGTTATGATTTAAATCCGATTGAAAGAGCGCAATCATTTCAAAGATTACAAAGAGAATTTAATTTACCAACTAGCGAAGTGGCCAAAAGAATTGGTAAATCTCCGGCATATATTAGCAATAGTCTTAAATTATTAAGTCTTCCCGACGCAGTCAGTGACGGCTTATTAAGTGGGCAAATTAGTGAAGGTCACGCAAGAGCTTTGGCCAGTATTTCCTCTCAAGAAAGCATGATTGCTTGTTACAAAATTGTTTTAAAAGAAAACGCTTCCGTGCGTCGTACTGAAGAATTGGTGAGACGTTTCAAAAATAATGAATTTATTGTCAATAAAAAAGATGAAGGCCGAGGTCGCCCTCTCAATCAAGATGACCAGCAAGTGGCTGTTTGGGAAAATAAACTTCAGGAATATTTTAAAAATAAATCAACTTTAAAAGTTATTCGTTCACGCAAACAAACTAAAGTGACAATTATTCTTAATGGTCCTCCAGAAAAAACTCAAGAAGATTTACAAAAATTGATGAAAATTGCTGAGAAATAAATAAATTTATTTATCTGGAGTAATATTTAATAAAATCATTAACTTGTCAGCCACCTTATACCATAATGGAGCAGCGGTTTCTGCAGCCCAGGGGCTGGATTTAGGATTTTCTAATTTTACTAACATTGTGAATCTCGGATTGCTTGCTGGCGCAAAACCAATGAAACTGGCAATAGTTTCATCTTGTTTATAACCGCCACTTGGATCTGGGACTTGAGAAGTACCAGTTTTAGCAGCAACAGTATATTTATCAGAAGCAATCCATTGCGCTTCGCCGTGAAGTGCTGCTTCAATCATCATTTCAGTAACTGTAGTAGCTGATTCTTTAGAAATAATTTGTTCCCCTTCTTTGATAGGCGAAACAATTTCTGTTTCATTCTGATGATCAAAAACTTTTTCTACAATAATAGGTTCTAGCATTTTGCCTTGATTGGCAATTACATTGACAGCACGAATGAGCTCTAAACTATTAGTACTAATACCTTGTCCAAATGATATGGTTGCTGTTTCTACAGGACCAATTTTGTTTGGAAAAGGAGTACGAGTGTCATCTTGTAAATCAATGTCGATATTGCTTCCAATTCCAAATTTTTTGAGATAAGAAACAAAACGATCTGTCCCAAGCAAATCACTGATAAAGATCATGGCAGTGTTATCTGATTTAGCATAACCATCAATCATGGAAATGTTAGGATTATAAACATCGTTCCAGGTTTTTATAGAGTAGCCAGCAATTTGTCTTGGACCAGCACATTTAGTGCAAATAGTGTCTTTATTGATTACAGCACTATCAATTCCAGCAGAAATAGTTAAGGTTTTAAAAGTAGAACCAGGTTCGTAAAGTCTTGTTAAACTAGGGTTTTTTAAAACTTCTCCGGGATATTTAAAATATCTCCATTGCTCATAACTAGGCCAAGTGGCTAAAGATAATA
>CAZBVY010000021.1:0-10117 GCA_964495475.1 uncultured Pseudomonadales bacterium | reverse complement strand
ATTTCTTCTTGGCTTTGCTAGTTGTTTTTTTAGTTTTAACAACAGTTTTAGTTTTGGTTTTAGTTTTAGTTTTGGCAACAGCTTTTGTTTTTGTAGCAGGTTTTTTATTTTTATTCATTCTAGCCTTCCACTCTTCTCTTTTTTTCTTGATTTCGGCCCATTCTTCTTGGGTCAATTTATAATTTGGCTCCGGCTTTTTCCATGAAGCAAAATCGCATTTTGGATAAAGAGAACACCCATAAAAAGGTTTCCCCCATCTGGTATTTTTGACTACCACATCACCTTCACCACATAATGGACAATGTTGGTCTGGTAAAGTTTCAACGATATTTTTAGTATATTTGCATTCTGGAAAACGACTACAACTCATAAACTTACCAAAACGACCGGTACGAATGACAACTTCTCCTTCGCCACACTCCGGACATTTTTCACCGGTTTTTTCGACTGGCACCTGTACTCTGTCTGCTTCTTTGGTGACTTCAGCAATTTTTTTAGCTAGGGGTTTGTAAAATAAATCAATAATTGTTACCCAATTTTTCTCACCAAGAGCAATTAAATCCAAATCTTCTTCCATTGAAGCCGTAAAATCATAGTCCATAAAATTATCAAAGTGCTCAATTAAAAAATCACATACGGTCATACCAATAGGAGTGGCAAAAAATTTCTTTTGATTACGTTCAACATAGGCGCGATCAACAATTACTGAAATAATTGAAGCATAAGTACTAGGTCTACCAATGCCTCTTTTTTCTAATTCTTTAACTAAAGAGGCGTCATTGTATCTTGGAGGAGCTTGAGTAAATTTTTGCAATGAAGCTATATCTAAATAAGACAAATCGTCTTTGACTTGTAAAGCTGGCAAAACCTGATCTTCTGCAATAGAAAACAATCTTCGCCATCCATCAAAACGAAGTACTGAACCACTGCTACGTAACAAATATGTATTTTTATTATTTTTAGCTGTGGCTAAAACTAAAATAGTTGTTTGATCATAAATGGTAGAACTCATTTGTGAAGCTAAAAATCTGCGCCAAATTAAATCATAAAGTTTAATATGTTGTTCAGTTAATGATCCGGCTCGACTTGAAATATTATTTTTATCGATAGACAAATCAGTAACACGAATCGCCTCGTGTGCTTCTTGAGCGTTTTTAGATTTTTTGGCAAAAAATCTTGCTTTTTCAGGTAAATAATTTTTACCAAAATGATCTGCGATATACTCGCGAGCTTTTTCAACAGCACTTTTCGCTAAATTAAAAGAATCTGTACGATGATAAGTAATCAAGCCTTCTTCATAAAGTCTTTGCGCCAGGCTCATAGTTTGTTTTGCTGAAAAACCAAAACTTGTAGCAGCTGATTGTTGAATCAGTGAAGTGGTAAAAGGAGGTAAGCTTTGACGATTGCGCTCAGTTTTCTCTACTTTATCCACGACATAGTGAGCAGTAAGTAAGTCTTTTGCAATCGTCTTCGCCTGATCGGCATTACTCACTTTAGCTTTTTTGTCATTACATTTATCTAAGTTTGCTACAAAAATATTTTTATCTAAATTTTCTTTAATCTTACCTTCAGCATCAAAGATCACTTGAGTTTTTAACAAACCTTCTTTGGCCAAAGCCACCGATAATTCCCAAAATTCTTCTGGTTTAAAAGCAGCAATTTCTTTTTCTCTTTCTACAATTAAACGAAGTGCTACTGATTGCACACGACCAGCAGATAAACCACGACGAATTTTTTTCCATAAAACAGGAGAAACTTGATAACCCACTAAGCGATCAAGGACACGACGCGCTTGTTGCGCATCGACTAAATCAATATTTAATTTTCCTGGCTTTTCAATAGCCTTGGTGACAGCTGGTTTAGTAATTTCGTGAAAGGTGGAGCGAAAAAAGTTATCTTTGTTTTTGGCATCTTGCAATAAAAACTTAATATGCCAGGCGATAGCTTCTCCCTCGCGATCAGGGTCAGTTGCTAAATAAATTTTATCAGCAGTTTTGGCTAACTTACGTAAATTAGCCACTACTTTTTTCTTATCTGCACTTACTTCATAAACAGGTTGATAATTATTTTCTAAATCAATACCTAGGTTTTTTTTAGGTAAGTCTCTTACGTGTCCTACAGAAGCTTCAATGACATATTTATTACCTAAATAATCTTTAAGTTTTCTAGCTTTAGTGGGTGACTCAACGATGATTAGATCCATAATTTAAACTTTCTTTCAAAAAAGAGGCTCCAATTAAAACATGTAACAGTTGCCCATTCTAGCGTTATTTTAACTCACTAAGCAATACTTGCCCCATTTTTTGATAATTTTACCTTGTAATTCTAGATCAAATAAGAGTTGATTTAATTTATCAACGGATATTTGCGTATTTTTTTGCAAATTTTCAAAACTCAATTCTGGATAAAAACTTAAGTTTTCTAAAAGTAATTTGTTTTCATTACTATTAGAGTTAGAAGACTTATTAGTATCTTTAGAATTTAACAAGCTTAAGTGATAATCTACTCCAATTTCTTTTAAAACATCTTGTGCACTGTTAACTAGAATTGCACCTTGGTTAATCAGTTCTTTAGTGCCTTCACTAAAAGGATTAGTAATTGGACCAGGTACAGCCATCACTAAACGGCCATAATTATTGGCGTAGCTAGCAGTAATATGAGAACCGCTATGTTTCATTGCCTCAATTACTATTGTCGCCTTAGATAAGCCCGCCACGATACGATTACGTGTAACAAAATTAGAAGCTCTAGCGAGTGTAGTGGGAATAAATTCCGTTAAAAAAACAGCTCCGCGTTCTAGAAATTCATGCATAATTTTCTTCTGACTTGAAGGGAAACAATAATTAAATCCAAAACCAAGAACAGCAATCGTTTGTCCTTGATAGTTAAGGGCTGTCTGAGCAGATATTAAATCTACTCCATACATGAAACCAGAGACAATCACCTGATGAGCATTAATTAAGGGTGGCACAAATCTATTAATCACCAATCTTCCATAACCAGTAATTTTTCTCGTACCTACCATAGAAATAGTATTAGCAAAAAGATTAGACCAGGCTTCACTACCAATTTTGATATGACTTTTAACAAATAATATAACTGGCAAATCTTCAATGGTAGATAAAAGCAATGGATAAGTCGGTTCTTCAAAAGTTATTAATTGAATGCCCGAAGCTTCTAACTGAGACAAATTGTCTAATAAACTGTGTTCTTTTTTGAATTTTTTGATTGACCCAATAGTCTTTTCTTTTAGTTCCATTTCTTGCCAAATGTGATATTTATTTGCCCAAAACTCTGCTCTGCTTAGTTGTTTCTTTTGACAAACATCAAGGATTTTAAAAACAGTCCTAGACCCTACTCCAGCAAGTGAAACCAAGGCTAATAAAAACGCCTTACGTTCTAATAAAGATTTTTGCATTCTGAAAAATAGTATGAGCCAGCAAAATTACAAGAAGTGTGACCAAATACAAATTCTAAAACATCCATTCTAAAATTTGAGCAATAATTGGCGCTGCATCCTGAGAACCTTCCGAATAAATTTTATCACTATTACTCTCTACCAAAACCGTAATCACTATTTTCTTTGGGAAACCATGGGTTTTAATCGATTCTAACCACTTAGTTTTGATCAAAGGATTTTGTTCTTCATCTTCAGGTGAATTTAATAATTTTTCTTGATCGATACCAACAATGGCTGTTGTCCAAGCATGAGTTTGACGATAACCCTGTGAATCGGCTGCACCAAATTCAGCAGTGCCAGTTTTACAAGCAATCATTCCGCGCTCAATTTTCTCTCCATCTGATAAGTTGGAATCCAAAACAGTGGCTAATTGACTATTATATGGAAATAATGGATAAGCTGTTCCTCCCTGACTACAAGCGCTCAACATGCCAGATAAAACCAAATCCAAATTCTTTTCATCAATTGATAAATCCCGACAATTTTGTTGTGTCACTGGTAAAAGTGAACTTTGACAAAGTGTGCCATGATTAGCAATTGCTTGAGTCATATTGGCAACTTGTAACGGAGTTACTAATACATCTCCTTGCCCTATACCAAAATGGTAAGTATTCCCCAAATACCAAGTTTCACCTTTTTGAGTTTCTTTCCACTTAGGATCTGGAACTAAACCACTGGCTTCTTGTGTACTTTGTAGACCTGTTTTAGAACCAAAACCAAATAAACGAGCATATTCTGCTAGTTTAGTTGGTCCTAACCATTCAGCTGCTTTATAGAAAAAAATATCATTGCTACGAGCCAAAGCTTTTTGCACATTAACTGCACCTTCTGTTCGACCATATTGAGTAAAATACCAGTTAGCATATTCGTAATCTCCCACTTTGAGAGTGCCTTGATCATCAACAATAGTGTTTTCATCAATAGCACCTTCTTCCAAAGCCGCTAAAGCAGTAATTAATTTAAAAACTGAACCAGGAGGATAAGCTCCATTAATACTGCGATTAAAAAATACTTGATTTTCATCATTTAAATAATCTTTGATTTTTGCCAAACTCTCTTGAGTACTGCGTTTATAAAGACTATTGGTAAAATGTTCTTCAAAAATATTTGCATCAAAACTAGGACTGCTAAGCAAAACTAAAAGTTCACCATTGCTAGCATCCATTATTACCACTGCTCCTTTTTTACCAGCCATCGCCTGATAAGCTACTTCGCTTAAATATGGATCCAAAGCTGTTTTAATATTTTGACCATAAACTGCTGGAGTTTCTTCTATTAAACGTTGTTTTTGACCCAAAGCATTGGCTTCAAACTTCATCAAAGAGTTTTTTGCCTGTAAATTGGCATCAAAAAACTGCTCCAAACCCAAACTACCAGTTCTGGCAGAAAGTGCGAGAGACGGATTTTTTTGCAAATCATTTTCCGTCACTGGAGATAAATAACCAATCACTGAAGAAAGAGCTTCTTTATAAGGATAAACTCTAGTAAATTCATGACTGATACTAGCACTATCACTAGCTAATAATGACAGAGCTTCATCTCTTGCAATAAAAGTTTTGGCTGAATAGAGTTGTTCTTTTTGAGAATAATGAAAATATTGTTTTTCATTTTTGACTAAAGGTTGATCGTAACGATCTAAAAAAATGGCTCGTTCAGTAGGATTTTTTTTAATAAAATAACGATTTTCCTCGGCTAAAGTAAAAAAATCTTGTCCTTTAATTAATTCCACATCAATTAGGCGCACTAATAATAAGCTAAAGATTAGTAATAAACTGGTAAATAAAAATAAGAATTTAAGCCGCATAATTTTTGAAGTTGGCTTTATAAAAATAAAAAACAAATATTAAGATGTGTACAAAATAAAAATAATTAAATTGTAATCTTCCCAAGATAAAAATCACCAAATTCAATACAAAGAAGCTTAACAATTTCCAAAAAAGTTTAGTTTCAGAAATCTCTTGCCAAACCAGATAAAAAATAAAATTCAATAAAGCTAACCATGGCCACGAAAGCGAATAAAAAATCGCTAATAATAAGCTGATTATAAACAAGGCTGAAATTTTAATTTTTTCTTTACGACGAATAACCAATTGATGAGACAAGTAAATAAAAAAAATTGGCAAACCAATAGTAGCTTCTAAGCTTAGAGCAATTAATAGTAAAAGAATATTAAAAATCATTTTTATCTAACCTCCACTAAGCTAGTGTCATAAAAGTTAACTAGTTGTTCGACAATAGCTGTTTTAACAGCCAAAGCCTGATTGTCAGTTAAAATACGAGCTACTTTTCCTATCAAAAGACCTTTTTCTATACCCAGTTGTGAAGAAGTAAATACTAATTGGCCAATTTCTATCTGATCATCATTTTTAATCTCAGTTAAAAGAATTTCTCTTCCATTACCCTTAATTATTCCTTTTATGCCCGTTTCTGTTTCAGCTAAAATATAAGAATCAGTTAATTTTGATAAAAGTAAAACACTTGATTGCCTATCCTCCACCTGATCAACTAACCCTAATAAAGTATCTTTATATAAAACTGCAGAACCAGGTTTAATTCCAGATTGCTCTCCTACTGCAATGAAGCTTTGTGCAAACGAAACTACCGGTGCAGTAATTACAACTTGTCGATATGATCGATCACTATTTTCTAAAAGTTTGCGCAATTCCTGATTTTCCTGTTGTAATGAATTAATTTTAATCAGATTGGCAGAAGCTTCACTGTAGCGATATTGCAAATCTTCTAATCTTGAGGTTAATTTCCACAATGAAGCCATTCTTTTAAAAGGATGAGTAAAGAGTTGCAAAATTTGGAAGTTTTTTTCCTTCCAGAGATTGGCTATGCTAATTGGCCAAGATAAATCTAAAAGATTTAAAAATTGCAAAAAGAACAAAATAAAAATGGTGAATAAGACCATTAAGTATTTCTTATATTTTTCATTCAGCATAAATTTTCTATTTCTATGGCTTCCAATTTTAGATATTTAGCTAAATCGATAGATTTTACTTTAGCAGACAAATTATTGGTAAAGAAATAAAAACAATCTGGTTGTGAAAAAGCAAATTTTTCTTTAGCACTTTGAAAAAAATCTTTGCTTTGTAAAGCTAGGTTGCGCAACTCAACTGTTTTATAAGCTAATAATTTTTCTTGATCAAATAAACTTATTTCGGCACAATCATTAAAGACATTTATTAAAAATTTAACTTTAGAAAAGTTTCTTTTTTGCATTAAATAAAAGTTATAAAAAAAATGGCGGTCAACTAATGAGACTCGAGTCAAAAAAGGCACCACAGATCGTAAAGTTTTTCTTTCCAAAGGACTATGATCTGGGGAAATTAAAAAAACCAAAGAATAATGATCTAAATCAAAATTCTTAAGATTTTTAATTAAGCTTTCTTGCACAAATTTTTCATCAGATAACAAGTTTTTCTGACAGGCTTGATCAGTAAAGATACTTTTTAATAGACTTAAATTGGCAAAATCAATTGAAGCTAAATCTTTAACATCTTTGGCTAAATAAAAAAACAAGCCGCTACTGTTAAGGTCGAGTAAAACAAGATGTTTGAAATCAAAAAAACTAAATCGCGACAAGGCAAATAATGATTGCATTGAGAATAGTTTACTACATTAACTCAATTGATTGAGTAATGAGACAGCTGATTTCCAATGATTTTGACTGATTAAGCCCTCAACTTCTTTAATTTTAGCCAAAGTAGTTCCATCAGCAGATTCTTTCATTTTAGCTAAACGCTCACCCATCATTTCCGATTTCAACTCCAAGGCTTTATCGTATAGAACTTCATCTAAATCTGGAACCAGTTTTTCTAAATAAACAATGAGATTTTCTTTTTGTTGTGCTTCACTTTGAACCTTAGTGTCTAAAATTTCGCGCGCACCCGCGTATTCTTCGCTAGTTAATAACAGTTCTAGGTCATGAGTAACAAAATCGTCCCAAATCATCGCTTCTAATTCATCTAAAAATTGATTTTTCTCTTCATCTTCTATGTTCATTAGGCCTAACATGTCAAAAATATTTTGAGCCTTTAACTCTTCTGAATCGGTCTTTTCCAATAAATTATTCAGTTGAGGTTCTTCATCAGATACTTCTTCGGAATTTTCCTCTGGCTCATCAACGTGTTCTAATTGAGGATCAGTAGTCAAGCGATTTTTTCTAAAATCAGTTGAACTGTCATTATCTTGTTGTTTATCGTTTTCTTGATCTATCTTCTTTTCTAAGTCAGACAAAAAAGCATCAAAATCAAATTTTTCATCCGTAATTGGTGCTTTATTTTCTTTTGGAGATTCTGCCGATATAGTAGTTTTTTCTTCAGCAACGTTTTCCTTTAAAGGAGCTGAAACAGCTGGTTTTTCATCCAAATTTTTTGACAATTGATCTAGTTCTGCTAATAGTTTATCTATTTCAGAACTATTATCTTTAGAGCTATCGCTTTTAGGGGCTGTTGTTATTGGTTGAGTGTTTTGCGTGGTTTGATTTGAAGTTGGCGCAGAAGCACTTTGATTAAAATTATCATCTTGTATCTGGATCATAGGCAGGTTCCATATATTGTAAAATACTGTACAATTTCAATTTAACACATTAATTTATGCAAGTTAATCGTCAAAAAGCCACTAATTTTTTACAAAAATTAATTTTTGTGGTTTTTAATTTGCTATTTTTTCTCACTCCATTTATTTTTACTTGGGCTAATCAAGAATTGTTTGAATTTAGCAAAATGTTATTTGTTTACGCCATGACCATTATTCTAGCGGGTTTATGGCTAACCAGAATGGTTATTGAACAAAAAATAATTCTAAAAAGAAGTAAGTTAGATTATTTTATCCTCGCCTTTCTTATATCTCAAATCATTTCCACAATATTTTCACTGCATGTTCGAACTTCTTGGTTTGGCTATTACACTAGATTTAATGGGGGTCTCTTATCAACCATTACTTATATTACTATTTTTTATGCCTTTATTTCGAATATCAATAAAAATCAATTAAAAGCCATTTATAGTAGTTTGCTTTTGTCAGTTTTATTAATTAGTTTGTATGCTATTCCAGAGCATTTTAATCATTCACCCAGTTGTTGGCTGATTACACAAAAATTTGACACTAACTGCTGGTCAGAAAGCAATAATCCTAGATATCGGGCTTTTGCAACTTTTGGCCAACCTAATTGGTTAGCCGCTTTTTTAATTAGTTTAATTCCATTGAATCTTAGTCAAATTTTTAAAGAAAAAAAGTTCCAAGATCGCTTATATTTAATATTTGTTTTATTGATGAGTAGCTCCGCTTTATTTTTTACCAAATCTAGATCTGGAATAATTGGATTAGCAATTGGTATTGGTTTTTATTTTCTTTTAAAAATTTTAGTGCACAGTAAAAAACGCCTAATGGTTTTTCTTAAGTTAAGTATTTTTAGCTTGATTGCGATTTTCTTAGTCTTAGTAATCAATAAGTCTTTAATATCTAAATTATCTGACTCAATTTTCAAAGAAAAAACAGCAATCCAAACAACAACAGTTCAAGAAGGTGGCACGCCATCAGAAGAAATTAGAAAAATTGTTTGGCAAGGTGCTTTTAAAGTATGGCAAAGATACCCTGTTTTTGGTTCCGGTGTCGAAACTTTTGCTTATAGTTATTATCTCGATCGACCACTTGCTCATAATTTAGTATCTGAATGGGATTTTCTTTATAACAAAGCTCATAACGAATTGTTAAATTTGCTAGCTAATTCTGGCTTAGTGGGCTTGATTACTTATTTAGGCTTAATTGTAATGAGTTTTTATTTGGGAATTAAAAGTTTATTAAACAAACAAGGCGATCAGGAAATATTGGCAATCTTATCAGGTATTTTAGCCATGTTTGTTTCTAACTTCTTTGGTTTTTCTACGGTAACCACCAATTTATTGTTATTTGGCTTTTTTGCTATGCTGATTTTGCATCTGCAACAAGAAAAAAGTGAAAAAATAGCACCAATAGAAAATATTATTGAATCAAGATATTTAATCAATAAAGACTACATTATGTGTGCTATTATTTGTTTGTTAACTTTAATTTCTTTAGATAAAATTCGTCTCATTTGGCAAGCTGATTATTTGTTCACCAAAGGACAAAATACTTTTGAAAGTGGTAATTGGCAAGTTGGATTGCCCATGATTCAGGAAGCAATTAAAAAATCCCCCAAAGAAGCTTTATTTTATGATGAATTAGCTGGAGATTATGCTGAATTAAGCATTGCTTTTGCAAACGATAAGCAAAGCACTAATAGCGCTCAGTTGGCTCAAAAAGCTATTGAAAGTAATCAATATGCATTGCAATTAAATCCAGTGCATTTAAATTTTTACAAAAGCCAAGCTCGTATTTATATACGTTTAGGACAGCTTGATTCTCGACTTTACTCTTATGCCGAACAAGCTTTGCGCAAGGCCATTACTCTAGCTCCAACAGATGCGAAACTTTACTACAACCTCGCTCTTATACTTGAAGCCATTAATAAAAATGATGAAGCCTTACTTAATATGGAATATGCCATTCAAATTAAAGAAAATTACTTGCAAGCTAGAAACGAATTGGCTCGCATGTACTTCATCAAGGGTGATTTAGAAAAAACTAAAGAACAATATCTTTACAGTTTAAAAAATATTGCCCCAAATG
>CAZBVY010000020.1:0-10167 GCA_964495475.1 uncultured Pseudomonadales bacterium | reverse complement strand
ATGTTTATACTTTTGAAGTAGAAATGAGTGCTCACAAAGGTCAAATTAAAGAAGCGGTGGCTTCTATTTTTGGAGTGAAAGTGTTATCAGTCAACACTGTGGTTAGACACAGAGTGAAGAAAAAAACTGGCAAGAAAAGAATTAACACTGTCAGTCCAAAGACTAAGAAAGCTTATGTGACTTTAGCCAGTGATAATCATATTGATCTATTTGATGTAGGAGGAGAAAGCTAATGTTAAAGAAAATCAAAGGCACTACCCCCGGTAAAAGACATCGTTTAGATGTTGATCGTAGCACCTTGCATAAAGGTAAGCCTGAAAAATCACTTTTGGCCAAGGGTCATAAGAAACGTCAGGGCAAAGATGCTTCTGGTCACATTTCTATGAGACATAGAGGCGGTGGTGTTAAAAAGAAAATGAGAGTAATTGATTTTCGTCGTGATAAGTTGGGTATTCCAGCTATCGTGAAGAGAATTGAATATGATCCGATGCGCAGTGCTAATGTTGCTTTACTCTTTTATAGAGATGGTGAAAAGAGATATATTCTTGCTCCAGAGGGTTTAGAAATCGGTGCAGAAATCGTTACAGAAGAAAAAGCTGATATCAAATTAGGTAACTGCATGCAATTAAAAAATGTGCCAATTGGTATGGAAATTCATAATATTGAATTACGCCATGGCAAAGGTGCCCAAATTGTCAGAGGTGCCGGACTTGGAGCGATAGTTCAGTCTAAAGAAAGTAAATATGCTATTATTGCTTTACCTTCTAAAGAACAACGCTTAGTAAGTTTAGAATGTTTTGCAACAATTGGCAGAGTTGGTAATCAAGAATGGAAGAGTGTTAAATTAGGTAAGGCTGGTCGCAAAAGAATGATGGGCATTAGACCCACTGTTAGAGGTACAGCTCAACATCCAGATAGTCATCCACACGGTGGTGGTGAAGGACGTTCGGGTGTAGGTATGAAACATGCTAAGTCTCCATGGGGTAAGAATGTTGCTCCAGGAAAGAAAACTCGAAGTATTAAGAAATCTACTCGTCATTTAGTAAGAGATCGTAGAGCTAAAAACTAATAAAGGTAATTATTAAAATATGTCTAGATCAAGTAAAAAAGGACCATACATCGACCCAAAACTTTTCAAAAAAGTGATGGCTCAAAAAGCCAGTGGGGAGAACAAACCAATCAAAACTTGGAGTCGCGCTTGTGTGATTGCTCCAGAGTTTGTAGGACACACTTTTATGGTTCATCAGGGTAAAAACTTCGTTGAAGTTTTTGTTTCTGAAATGATGGTAGGACACAACTTGGGAGAATTTGCTCCAACCAGAACCTTTAGAGGTCATGGCAAAATTGTGAAGAGATTGTTAACTAAAACTTAAACTTTTTTGGAAAAAATTAAAATGATAATTAAAGCAGAGCAAAAAAATACCAGACAAACATCACGTAAAGTTCGTTTAGTGGTTGATGTGATTAAAAAGATGAGTATTGTCGATGCTATTAACCAATTAGCTGTAATGAATAGAAAATCAAGTCTTTTGATTTTAAAAGTATTACGCCAAGCTATTGCTAACGCTACCAATAACTTTGGTTTAGCTGTTAGTGATTTGGAAATTGATAATATCATCGTCAACGACGGTCCAGCTCTAAAAAGATGGAGAGCGGTTAGTCGTGGTCGCGCTCATACTATTTTAAAAAGAACTTGTCACGTTAGAGTTGATCTACGAACTAAAAAAGAAGTTAAACCAGTAGAAACTGTTAAAAAAACCGAAACTGCTAAAAAAGTTTCAGCTAAAACTGAAACAAAAGTCGAAGCTAAAAAAGAGGTTGTAAAAAAATCTCAAGAAGCCATTAAATTAGATCGTAGCAAGAATCAAGCAATGAAATTGCAAGGTTCAGGCAAAGGTCAAGCTAATAAACTAATACAAAGTCAGAAAAAGGGATCTAAATAAAGATATGGGACAAAAAGTTAATCCAATCAATTTTAGAACAGGCGGGATTTTCAATTGGAAATCTCTTTGGTTTGCATCTAAAGCAGACTATGCTAATAAAGTTCTAGAAGATTATCGCTTACGCGAATATTTGGAAAAAAGCTTAGCTAATGCTGGTTTAGTTGATGTAGAAATTAAAAGATCTATCAACAAACTTTTAGTAGTTTTATCAGTAGCAAGACCAGGTGTAGTAATTGGTAAAGGTGGAGCTAATTTAGAAAAAATTAAGCAAGGTGTAGAGAGAATGATTAATGTTTCTAAAGATAAGAGAGATAAAGCTAGAATTGAATTAAAAGTTGAAGAAGTTAAGAAACCAGACTTAAGTGCCAAATTAGTTTTAGAAAGAATAGTTTCTCAATTATTAGCTAGATACCCTCATCGCCGTGCTGTTAGTCAAGCAATGGAAAAAGTAATGGCAGCTGGTGCAAAAGGTGTTAAAATTCAACTCTCTGGTAGAATTGCCGGAGCAGAAATTGGTCGCAGTGAAAAATATTTCCAAGGAAGTATTCCAACTCAAACACTTAGAGCTAATATTGATTACTATGAAGCCCCAGCTAAAACAAGATCTGGTTATGTGGGCATTAAAGTATGGATTTATAAAGGGGAAGTAGTCTAGCAATGTTACAACCAAAAAAAGTAAAATACCGTAAAACCTTTAGAGGTAAAAACAGAGGCAAAGCCTTAAGAGGTTGTGAAATTGTTTTTGGTGAGTATGGTCTTCGAACCTTAACTTTGGGAGAGATTTCCGCTCGTCAAATCGAAGCTGCTCGTAAAAAAATTACCTATGCTACTAAAAGAGAAGGAAAATACTGGATTAAGATTTTCCCTCACAAGCCTTTAACTCAAAAACCACTTGGTGTCAAAATGGGTTCTGGTAAAGGTGCCATTGAAGAATATGTAGCCTTGGTCAAACCAGGATTTATATTATTTGAAATTGGTGGTGTAAGTGAAGAGATGGCTAAGGCCGCTATGCAAAAAGCTGCTGCCAAGTTATCAGTTAAAACAGAATTTGTAAAGAAAAAATAAATGAAAAGAAACGATATTAAAGCTCTTCAGCAAAAAACAGTGGCAGAACTAGATAAAAATTTAGTTGAATTAGGCCATGATTTAGCTAACATGCGTTTGCAAAAAAAAGTAGGCAAATTAAGTAGTGTGGCTAAATTAAAAAACTTAAGTGATGATATTGCCAGAATAAAAACTATTTTGACAGAGAAAAAATTACAAAGTAAATAAATATGAAAAAATTACAAGGAAAAGTTATATCTTTGAAAATGGATGACACAGTGATTGTTAGAGTTGAACGTAAGTGGGCTCATCCTATTTATCAAAAATTAGTGAGACGTAGCAAAAAATATTCTTGTGATTTTGACAAAAAAAACATTGAATTAGCATTGGATGATGTCGTAGAAATACAAGAAACTCGTCCACTTAGTAAAACTAAAAGATTTAAAGTAACCAAGAAAATCGGAAAATAGACATGATACAACTAAAATCAGTACTAGCAGTAGCTGACAACAGCGGTGCCAAAAGAATCAGAGTCATTCAAGTTTATGGTGGCTCTAAAAGAAAATTTGGTGGTGTTGGTGATATGGTTGTAGCTTCAGTTATTACTGCTGATGCTGCTGGCACCGTTAAAAAAGGTGAGAAAGTCAGAGCCGTCATTGTACGTACTACTAAAGAACAAAGAAGAGATAGTGGTGAATATATTCGTTTTGATGAGAATGCTGCCGTAATCGTACAGGCTAGAAATAACAAAGAACCAGTGGGTACTCGTGTGTTTGGACCTATTGCTCGTGAAGTCAAAGATCAAGGATATAGTAAGATTGCTAGTTTAGCTCCGGAGGTTTTATGAAATTAAAAATTGGAGACAAAGTTCTAGTTACAGCAGGTAAAGATAAGGGCAAAAAAAGCGAAATTATCGCTGTTTTTCCCGCTATGGATAAAGTATTGGTCAAAGATGTTAATCTTTATTTTAAACACGTGAAACCATTTATGGATCGCAAAGGTGAAAAAATCAGAAAAGAAAGACCAATGTCTGTAGCCAAGGTGTCAATTTTAAATGACAAAGATCAAGCAGACAGAATTGCTTATCGAGTTACTACAGATGGCAAGAAAGAAAGAATTTTTAAGAAAACTGGTCAAGTGATTAAAGATCAAAAAGTAACTACTAAAAAGAAATAAATATGAATCGTTTGAAAGAAAAATACCAGCAAGAATTGCTTAAAACCTTGATGAAGGAGTTTAATTATAAAAATCCCAATCAAGTAAGCAAAATCGAAAAAATAGTTTTAAACATGGGCGTGGCTGAGCCACAAGATCCTCATGCTAGAGAAAAGATTATGCCTTTAATTGTTAAACAATTTGAAGCGATCACTGGTCAACATCCACAAGTCACCAAAGCTCGTAAGGCTGTTTCTAATTTTAAATTAAGAGCAGGAGACCCAATGGGCGTGATGGTTACATTGCGTGGAGAATTAATGTGGGAATTTTTGGATAGATTAATCTCTATTGTTTTGCCTCGTGTCAAAGATTTCCGTGGAATTAGCAGAACGGCCTTTGATGGTCAAGGCAATTACAGTTTAGGCATTGAAGAACAAATTTCTTTCCCAGAAATAGAATTTGATCAAATTGACCACATTAGATCTTTACAAGTTAACATTATAACCAGTAATAAAGATGATAAAGAAGCATTTCGTTTGTTAGAATTATTGGGAATGCCATTTAAAAAAGAGGAAGAAAAGAATTAATTATGGCTAAAAAATCAAAAATCGCTAAATCCAAAAAGATTCTTGCTAAACAAGAGATTTTATTTAAATCTGGAGTTAAAAAAGCAAATAGAGTCTCGACTCGAGGCGTGAATCGTTGTAGAATTACGGGTCGCCCAAAAGGCTACATGCGATTTTTTGGTTTAAGTCGTCTTACTTTTAGAGAATTAGCAGCCAAAGGTGAATTACCAGGTGTAGTAAAAACCAGTAAGTAAAAATATGACCGATCCTATAGCAGACATGATTATCAGAATAAAGAACAGCGTAATGGCAGGACGCAAAGATCTTCTAGTGCCTCACTCCAAAGTTAAAGAAGCTTTGGCTAGAATTCTAAAAGATTTTAATTACATTGATGCTTATGTTGTTCAAGACTCAGCGGATTTTAAACAAATTAAAATTACTCTCAAATATATTGGTAAATCACCAGCTATTAGTGGAGTGAAAAGAATTTCTAAACCAGGATGCCGTATTTATAAAAATGCAGATGTTATTCCTAGTACCCTTAATGGTTACAGTTTAACTATTTTATCTACTAATAAGGGCATTATGGATGGTAAAAGTGCACGTAAGAATAACATTGGTGGAGAGGTACTTTGCCAAATTTGGTAAGGTTTTTTAAATAATATGTCAAAAATTGGTAAAAAAATTATCAGCATTCCAAGTCAAGTCACCGTTTCAATTGTTGACAATCAATTAATTGCCAAAGGTCCTAAAGGTGAATTAGTGTTGAACATGATGCCTAATATTTTAGTTAAAATTGAAGGTAATGAAATTTCTTTATCTCGTAGTAATGATGAAAAACAAACCAGAGCTAATCATGGTTTAATGAGAAGTTTACTTGCCAACAACATTGAGGGTGTTGCCAATGCCTATAAAAAAACTCTCAAGTTAATGGGAACTGGTTACAGAGTAACTGCCAAGGGAGCTTCATTATCCATGACTCTTGGTTTTTCTCATGTGGTTGATGTGCCTGCAATTCCAGGTGTAACTTTTAAAGTTGAAGGTAATGATTCTATTCATATTGAAGGAATTGATAAACAGTTAGTCGGTCAAGTAGCAGCTAATATTAGAAGTCTCAGACCACCAGAGCCTTATTTAGGTAAAGGTATTCGCTACAGTGATGAAATTGTCAAAAAGAAACCAGGTAAAGCTGCTGCTAAATAATTAGGAAAAATAACATGTCAGATATTAAATTATTAAATAAAAACAGAATTAAGCGACAAAAACGTATTAGAACCAAAATTGTTGGGACTAGTACTCGCCCTCGTTTAACTGTTTTTCGTTCTAATGAGCACATTTCATTACAAGTGATTGATGATTCAATTGGTAAGACTTTAGTGAGCGCTAGCGATTTGGCTAAAGGTAAAAAAACTAAAATTACTAAAACTGAAAGTGCTATTGAAGTCAGTAAAGTTTTATTAGGATTATTGGCTAAAAAGAAAATTACTAGTTTAGTATTTGATCGTTCTTATTATAAATATCACGGCAGAATTAAAGCAGTCGCTGAAACTCTTCGTGAAGGTGGAATTAAATTATAAATATGGCAAGAGATAATTTTGGCAAACCAGAAGTTAAGGAATTTGAAGAGAAAGTCATTCAAATTTCTAGAGTGTCTAAAAAAACCAAGGGTGGTAATAAAGTTGGTTTTTCTGTTTTGATGGTGGTTGGTGATAAAAAAGGTAAGGTTGGCGTTGGTCTTGGTAAAGCTGGTGATGTTTTAGCCGCTATCAAGAAATCTGTTAAAAAAGCTAAGAAAAAATTAATTAGTATTCCTCTTGATGGAACCACTATTCCTTTTGCTATTACTGTTAAAAAAGGTGCTGGCAAAGTGATGTTAAAACCATCTTCCAAAGGAACTGGTGTTATTGCCGGTGGTCCAGTCAGAGCCGTGGTTGAAGCCGCTGGTGTTAGAGATATCACCTGCAAAATTATGGGAAGTGATAATCAAGCTTCTAGTGTTTATGCTACTTTTGAAGCTTTGAAACAAATTTCTAAAATTGTCGAAATTAAAGGTATTAAATTGCGTTCCATTTCTGATATTGAAGAAGAAGAGAGAAAGAAAATAGAAGAATTGCAAAAACAAGCCAAAGAAGCAGCTGCGAAGAGTGAGGCTGAGGCAAATAAAGCAGTGGTTAAAAAAGTTGCTAAAAAACCAGTTGCTAAAAAACCAGTTACTAAATAAGGATTTATCATGTCGATCTTAAGTTCAATCATCAAAATTACCACAGGAAGCAAAAAACGTTTAGGCAGAGGTTATGGTTCTGGTAAAGGTGGTCACACTTCTTCTAGAGGTCAAAAAGGTCAAAAATCTCGTGTTGGTTCCAAGGTTCCTCTTTGGTTTGAAGGTGGCTCTCTACCTCTTTCTAAAAGAATTCCTATGTGGAGAGGTAAAGGTCGTTTTAAGAGCTTAATTTCTTGTGCAGAATTAACTTTTGATGATTTAAATAAAATTGAATTAACTGATATTACTATAGATTCTTTAAAATTAAATAGAATTATTGATAAAAGATTTAAAAGAGTGAAGGTGATTAGCAAAGGGAAGTTGAGTAAAAAAGTTAATTTAAAAGGCATTGGTGTTTCTGCATCTGCTAAAAAAGAAATTGAAGCTCTTGGTGGTAAGATTGAAGAATAAAAGCACTTGCTTTTAGCTTCGCTTTTGGCTTAGAATATTAACTTCACAGTAAGTGATGGAAAAATTTTTAAATAAAATTCAAGCGATATTTTCCAATCCCAAGCTTAAAAACAAGCTCTTATTTACCCTAGCAATTTTTGCTTTAACTAGAATTTTAGCTCACGTTCCTGTTCCAGTAGTTGATATTTCACAATTAAAATTTTTATTTGCATCAAATCAATTTTTAAATTTTTTAAACATTTTTTCTGGAGGAACTTTAGCCAATTTTTCCATTGTGGCCGTCGGTATCAATCCTTACATTACCGCTTCCATTATTATGCAATTAGCTGGCATGGTTATTCCAAAGATTAAAGAAATGCAAAAAGAAGGTGAGGCCTCACGCGCTAAGCTTAATCAATATATGCGTATGGCTTCTGTACCAATTGCGGTGGTACAAGCAATTTCAGTCATTGCTTTACTCAATTCTCAAAATTTATTAGTTGGAGCCAGTGCTGCAAATATGATCGTAGTCATTGCCACTTTAGTAGCTGGTTCAATGATCATGATGTGGTTTGGAGAAGTTATTAACGAAAAAGGTATTGGCAACGGTATTTCTATGATTTTGTTAGCTGGTATCGTGAGTCAAATTCCCTCTAGCTTAGCTTCTGTTTTTACTTTACTAGATACCATTGATCTGACTTCATTAATAGTAGTGCTAAGTCTTCTAGTTGGTGTTATTTGGACTGTAGTATTTATGAATGAGGCTGTGCGCAAGGTGAAAATTCAGTACGCTAAACGCATTAGAGGGGGTAAACAATACGGTGGTCAACAAACTCATTTACCAATTAAAGTAAATGTGGCTGGTGTGATGCCTATTATTTTTGCAGTTTCTTTAATGATGCTGCCATCTTTTGCAGGAAGATTATTATTATTAGCGAAAAATGATTTTTTAGTAGGTTTAGGAGAGGGCATCACTGTCCACTTCAGTCAAACTTCACCTGCTTACTTAATTAGTTATTTTCTTCTAGTTTTTGTTTTTAGTTATTTTTCTGCCATTATTTTCTTTAATGCAGGAGATATTTCTGATGAACTAAAGAAGAGTGGCGCCTTTATTCCAGGTATTAGACCAGGTAGTCCAACTAAAAAGTTTTTGGAATTTGTAGTGACCAGAATCACTTTTGCTGGAGCACTTTTCTTGGCTTCAATTGCTGTTTTACCAACCGTAGCTCAAATGATGACGGGTATTCAATCTTTGGCAATAGGTGGAACCAGTATTTTAATTGTGGTCTCTGTTATTTTGGAAACTTCTAAACAAATTAATTCTCAATTATTAAGTGAAAATTATGAGAAATATTCTTAATTTATTAATTTCCTTCAAGAGAAAGGTAGTATGCAACTAGTCCTAGTAGGTATTCAAGGAGCTGGCAAGTCTACTCAAGGTAATCTTCTTTCAGAAAAATACCAGATTCCTTATTTATCATCGGGTCATGTATTTCGTGAGATGGCTAAAGAAAAAACTCCACTTGGACGTTTTTTAAAAGAAACTTTAAATGCCGGTTACCTTATTCCTGATGACAAAACCGTTGACATTGTCATGGAGTATTTACAAAAACCTGAATATAAAAATGGCTTTATTCTAGATGGTTTTCCTCGCACCGTTCCTCAAGCTGAGGCTTTTCAACAATTTACCAAAGGTGAAGAAGTGACTATTTTGATTGATGTATCAGATAGAGAGGCTTTGTGGAGAATTTCTGGTAGAGTAAGCGATCGCGGAGACGAAACATTGCAAGCTATTCGTAAAAGAATTGATTTATTTCATGAAAAAACTTCTAAGGTTTTAGATTATTATGCTGAGCGAAAACACTTGGCGGTGGTGGATGGAGAAAAAAGTGTTGATGAAGTTTTTGCACAAATTGTTGAAAAAATCGAGAGTATTTGCTCAAAAAATAGTTAATTTTTTAATCTAGATGATTATTTTTCCAAATCTGGTATAATACTTCGGTTACTTTGAAAAAATAATTATATGGGTAAAGTACAAGATCACAAAAGAAGTTCTAAGGTCAAACGACAAGTTGACTTTACACTTCATAGCGCTGATAGCCAGACCGATCGATTCGAAATAGTAGGCGAAGTAACAGATTGTTTGCCGAACACAATGTTTCGAATCAAGGTAATTGAGGCTACAGCTGAGCAAATGGTAGGTCGTACCTTACTGGGTACTTTGGCCGGTAAAATGCGTCTTTATCGTATTAGAGTCATGCCCGGAGATTATGTCAAAGGTTATGTTTCAAAATATGATTTAACCAAATGCAAAGTAACCTATCGAAGTAGTAAAGAAAAAGTATAAATTAAGCTTTTAAAGCAGAGTTTAATAAGCACAATTGCCTCTTCAAAAAGTCACTTATATGAGGTATATTGCGAGGCTATTGTTATTATTATGAAAGTTAAAGCATCATTAAAGAAAATGTGCATCAATTGCAAGTTTGTAAAACGCAAAGGGGTGTTGTTTGTTATTTGTAGTAACCCTAAACACAAACAGCGACAAGGATAAGATATATGCCACGTATTGCAGGACAAGATTTACCAGATCATAAAAAAGTGCCTTACGCACTACGCTATATTTTTGGCGTAGGTCCAAAAATAGCTGATGAAATTATCGCTAAAACTAAAATTAATCCAGATAAAAGAGCTAATGAATTAAGTTCTGAAGAGATTAATAAAATTCAGGCTGTTTTAGATCAAGTTATGATTGAGGGTGATTTAAGAAGAGAAATTAATGATAATGTTTCTCGTTTGAAAAGAATTCATG
>CAZBVY010000019.1:2116-10205 GCA_964495475.1 uncultured Pseudomonadales bacterium | reverse complement strand
TTCGCTTATGAAAACAAACAATTAGTTTTAGAAGATTTTTCTCTGGAAATTGAGAGTGGAGAAGCCATTGCTTTGGTCGGCTTTTCTGGCGCAGGCAAAACCACCATCGCTAAACTTTTGATGCGTATGTACGATCCCACTCAAGGCAAAATTCTGATTGATGGCGTCGCCATTGATCAACTCCTCAAAACTGACTTACGCAAAATGGTCGGTGTCGTCCCACAAGACCCTTTGCTCTTTAATAACACCGTTTACTTCAATATTTCCTACGCTGATCACCAAGCTAGCAAAGAAGAGGTTTTTGCCGCCGCCAAAGCGGCTCAGGTCGATGCTTTTATCAAAGACTTACCTAACGGCTATGAAACCATCGTCGGCGAACGCGGCATTAAATTATCCGGTGGCCAAAGACAACGTCTCGCCATCGCCAGAGTGCTCTTAGAAAAACCAAAAATCATCGTCATGGACGAAGCCACCAGTTCTCTAGACAGTGCTTCCGAAAAAATTATTCAAAAAGCCTTCTGGGATCTGGTTAGAGATAAAGAAAACCCTCGTACCAGCATTATTATCGCGCACCGTTTATCCACCATCATGCAAGCTGATCGCATCGTCGTCATGGACGAAGGCAAAATTGCCGAAGTTGGCACACATGAAGAACTGATTGAAAAAGATGGCGGCATCTACCAACGACTCTGGTCGCTACAGAGAAATGGATTTATCGGGGATGGGGAGAGCGACGAGTAAAATGAGGTATAGTAAATACATACAAATAAATTAAGAAAGGAGCGAATTATTTTTTTGCTGAACTTCGATCACCTGAGGAAATGTATTTACTCAAGAGATCGCTGAAGCAAAAAAATCAATTCGCGACGCATATGTCCAAAAACATTCTCATCACCGGCGCCTCAAGCGGCATTGGTAAAGCTGTTGCCTTAGAATTTGCCAAGCGCGACGGTTCCAAAAATCATTTAATTTTAGTGGCTCGCAATCAAGCCAAACTCGAAAAAGTCGCAGAGGAAGTCAAAGCTCTCGGCGCTAGCGTCAGTACTTTTACTGCCGATCTGGGTAAAACCGCTGACATCGCTAAACTTTTCACTGACTTAGAAAAAAAAGTCTCCAGTTTAGACTTAGTTTTCAACAACGCTGGCCTTGGTTACGTCAAAGAAGCCATTGCTTTAAGTGACGATGAAGTCGAACAAATTATCGACGTCAATGTAACCGGCATGATTTTGGTCGCTAAAAAAGCTGCTGCTATGATGGTTGAACAAGGTCACGGTCACATTATCTTCACCTCTTCCTTGGCTGGCTATGTCATTCTACCCACCTGGTCGGTTTATTGTGCTAGCAAATGGGGGATTACCGCTTTTGCCAATGTCTTGCGACAAGAAGTAGCTAAATATGGCATTAAAATCACCACCGTTCATCCTGGGCCAGTGCAAACTGAATTCTTTGATCCCAATAAAGCCAACGTTGATCTCAAGAAAAGCGAAGGCAGCATGCCGGCTATTCCAGTCGAAGATGTTTCCAAAGCGATTTACGAGATTGCCTACACTGATACTGAGAGAATTTTTTGCCCACCCAAGCTTAAAATGGCTGCGGAAATGTTTAGACTTTTCCCCAAGTATATGACAAAAATGTTCGCCAAATTGGTTTAAGTGAGCTTTCTTGCAAACTAGCTTTGTTATAAAGAGTTAGTGACTGATCATCGACAGATTGCGCTGGCCACTTTGCAAAAATTTTTTGGTTTTAGTGATTTTCGTCCTGGTCAATTAGAGATTGTTTTGGCGATTCTGGAGCAAAAAGATGTTTTGGCAATTTTGCCGACAGGCGGTGGCAAGTCTTTATGTTTTCAGGTGCCAGCTTTGATTTTTCCTGGCACCACTCTTGTTATTTCTCCCTTAATTTCGCTGATGAAAGACCAAGTCGATCATTTAGAAAAAGTTGGTATTCCCGCCACTTTTATCAGCAGCAATTTAGAAAGCAAAGAAATTGATTTGCGTTTGGCTAAATTAGCACGGGGTGAATACAAATTATTTTATTTAGCCCCCGAACGTTTGAGCAATCAAAAAATCATTGAGATCTGTCGGCAAATTAATATTTCCTATCTGGTGGTGGATGAAGCTCACTGTATTAGTTTGTGGGGTCATCAGTTCCGTCCTAGTTACCAAAAAATTCCAGAATTTATCAAAAAAATTCAAGGAAAAAATAAAAAAATTGCTATAGCCGCCTTTACTGCCACAGCCACTTCCTTAGTAATTCAAGAAATTAAAAGTTTTTTAGAGTTGAAACAACCAGCTTGTTTTAGTGGTGGATTTTTGCGCAAAAATTTAATTTTTCATAATTTAATTTGTCAATCCGCTTGGCAAAAAAATTTATGGCTCTTTAAGCTGTTAAAAATCTATCCAACAAAAAATATAATTATTTACTGCGCCACTAGAGTGGAGTGCGAGCGACTTTTGGGACTAATTAAATATTACGATTTTAAGAATCGTTATTTAATTAACATTTATCATGGTGGTTTGGAAAAACAAAAAAGAGAACAAGTGCAAAATGATTTTCTAGTGGGCAAAATTAAAATTATGATTGCTACTAATGCTTTCGGCATGGGCGTTGATAAAAGTGATGTGCGCGTAGTTATTCATTATCAAATTTCCGCCAACTTAGAAAATTATTATCAAGAAGCTGGTCGAGCGGGCAGAGATGGTCAAACAAGTTTTGTCTATCTACTTTACTATGAAAAAGACTTGTTGATTCAAGCAGAAATGATTAATAGCAATTATCAGGATTTTGATCATCCCAGAAGACAAATTGAGCTAGATAAACTACTAAGCATTAAAAAATATGTGCTCAGCAAAACTTGTTTGCAGGCAAAAATCAGTGCATATTTTGGACAAAATCAAAACGAGAATGATTGTCAAAATTGTTATCTTTGTTTAAAGAAAAAAATTGAATTAAATGAGCAAGAAAAAAGTTTTATTAAAAGTTTAGAAAAAATTAATCAACTTTATTTAAATAAATTGCAGTACGGGCAATTGCCAGTCGTTTTTACCATTTCTCAAATTGAGTTGATGGCGATTTTAGAACCAAAAACTATTGCTGATTTACAAAAAATTCCTGGGGTCGGAAGTGGTATAATAAGTTTCTATGCAAATCAAAGAATTAGTGGCTAAGTATCAAGAAATTGCTGACTTTTTAAATACTCGTTGGCCCCTTAAAGATCACAACCAAAGAGTCTTCGCTCGCACCATGAAAATCGTTGAAGAACTAGGTGAATTGTCTGATGAAATTTTAACTAGCATGAATTTACAACGTAATTCCAAAATTGCTAAATTTTCCAGAGAAAATTTGGAGGACGAGTTCGCCGACGTTTTAGCTTCTTTAATTTTACTCGGTTGTGAATTAGAAATTGATGTCGAAGCCATCATTCAGAAAAAAATTGACTTTACTCGCGAACGTTTTGAAATGGATAAAGATAAAAAAGATCAAAGCTCCAAAAACTGATAAAGTTCGCCATCACTAAAACCACGTTTTCTATAATATTCTCTCGTACCAATCGCTGAAATAACCGCTAATTTTTTGTAGCCAGCTTTTTTGCTAATAGTCGTCGCTTTGAGAATAAGTTTTTTGCCAAAACCAAAATGCTGAGCTTTTTCTTCACCTTTTTGTCCAATAGACAAACTACGACCATAAACGTGAATTTCGCGAATCATCGCTGCGCCGTCTAACTCTTCAATTACTTCATTCTTTTTTATAGTTGGCAAACTCAAACGCAAAAAAGCTAAAATTTTATCCTGATAAACAAATTGTAAAAACTTTTCCTGACTGACACTAGTTTTGTAATTAGTAATTTTAAGTTTCACTTCTTTAGGATCAAATGCGGTTGAACGGATTTCGCGGGAACGAATGTCCTGCATTTTTTGTTTAGTTTTATTGACGTAAGTTTCAGCGATTTGTCTAAAATTACTTTTAGTATTACCAACTACAATGTCTTGAGCAGGAATATCGCGAATCATTCTGGTAATACGACAATAGGCAGGAGTATGGGTGAGAGTAAAGGCAGTAATTTCTAATAATTCTTCGTGCGTGTATGGCTTCCACAAACCTTTTTTGTAATATCTCATCAACTCCGCTGTTTCAATCAAAGAGCAGGGATAAATTTTTAATTCATCAGGACAAAAATCTGAATCACTGAAAAGTTTTTTAAAATCTCTTTTATCTTTGTCCACACTACCACCATAAAGATTGGCCATAAAATGAATGTGTAATTTAAAACCAGCTTGACGCAAAAGCGCGAAAGCTTTTCTAACTGCCTTCACATCATGACCTCTTTTATTTTTTCTTAAAATTTCATCATCCAAAGATTGAATTCCCAGCTGGACTTTAGTAGCTCCTAAACGACGAATGTTTTTAACGCTTTTCGCAGTAATTTCATCTGGTCTGGTTTCAATTACCAAACCCACACAGCGTTGCAATGCCATCTCATTTTTGATTTGTTCTGCTTCCAATTCTGACCACTTAGCTTTTTGATATTCAAGCACCCCCAAAGCATTTTCTGGAGCTAAATAATATTTACTTACTAACTGGTTGTACGTTTCTCTAATATTTTCACCAGCAACTTGCAACTTCGAAAAATTATCTTGGTTTTCTTTAGCATCAGTACTTAAAAAAGTCTTGGTCTGCCATTTTTTTTCAGTTTCTTTGAATTTTTTTTGAAAAATTTGGTATTTTTTTACAATTGAGGCTGTGTCATTTTTTGTTTGAAAATCATTCATGGCTCTAAAACATTCTTTGACAAACCAAATCTGATAAGCTTCTGGATAAGCCGTCCAAGTCCCGCCTAAAATAATTAGCTCGACTTTATCAACTTTGTGACCCATGGAAAACAAAGCTTCCAAACGATTAGTGGTTTGTAAGTATGGATCAAAATAATTTTTCTCTGCTCGTTGTGCACCTGGCTCACTAGCCAAATAGCTTTTAGGCATACGCAAATCATTAGGACAAAAAATACATTTTCCAGGACATGGATAGGGCTTAGTTAAAACCGTGACCGGTGCCACACCAGAAATGGTGCGCACTGGTTTCATGAGAATTTTTTCTACCAACTTGGAATTGTATTTTTTAAGACCCTGCGTACCAGCTAACTTTTTATATTCTTCAATAATTTCAGCATAACTCCAATGAGTACCATCGGTTTTTTGGTATTTTTTGATCAAACGCAATAAATCCTCGATCGATTTATCTAGGCTTTGTTCTAATTCTTTCAGTAAAGAAATGATATTATTTTCCATCTGGTGTTTATTATAACTTAACTTTGCCTTAAAATAAGCCTGATGCAAAAAGGTTTAATTAAAACCCTCAACCAGCTTAATCACGATTTCTACTCACAAATTAGTGAAGATTTCAATGCCAGTCGTAATTTTTCTTGGCAAGGTTGGGAAGAAATTACTAAACATTTGCTAAAAAAACAAAATTTAAAAGTTCTAGACATTGCTTGTGGCAATGGTCGTTTCGTAGAATTTTTAGAAAAAAAACTACCAAACAATTTTGTTTATTTAGGTTTAGACAACTCTAATGAATTATTAAAAATTGCTCAAAATAAATTTCCAAAACAACGATTTGAATTTTTTGATTTAATCAAAAATTATTTAACAAATAAAAAAATAATTTTTAATACTCAAGAGAAATTCGATTTAATTGTTAGTTTTGGTCTTAGTCATCATCTGCCATCCACCAGACTTAGAGAGGAATTCTTACAAAGTCTCAAAAGTAAATTAAACAGAAATGGTTTAATTGTTATTAGTAATTGGCAATTTGCCAAAGAACAAAATCGTTTCCAAAAAAATACTCTAAACTGGAAAAAAATAATTCAAAATCCAAAAATAAATCTTTGGCAAAAAATTAAGCTTCTTTTTTTATTATTAAATTTAGAAAAAAATGATTTCTTATTAGATTGGCGAAAAGGGGATGGGGCTGAACAAGTTTTTCGCTACTGTCATCATATTAGTGAAAAAGAAATGCTAAAAATTATAAAAAAAAACAAATTGTTAGTAGTGAATAAATTTTTCGCTGATGGCAAATCAACAAAACTCAACCAATATTTTCTACTTAAAGCACTTTGAAAAAAGCAGGACAGAGATTATAATAGAGATCTTGCACATTGCCCGATCGTCTAATGGCAGGACAGAGGCCTTTGAAGCCTTTAATCCTGGTTCGAATCCAGGTCGGGCATCAGCACTTTTCCTTTCATTATATTTTGCCTATTGTTTTTTTATTTTACATATTCATAATTGCGAATATGTACAATGACATTTTTGAGTTACATGCTCAATTATTGAAGGCTTTGTCTCATCCTAAAAGATTGGAGATTGTTCACTTAATTAGAGATCAAGAGCTACCCGTCAGTGATATTTACACCATGTTGGATCTGCCTCAGGCTAATATTAGTCAGCACCTAATGGTTTTACGCGATGCCGGAATTGTCATAACTCGCCGTGAAGGCAAACAAATTTATTATTCATTAAGTAATAAAAAAATTATTAAAGCCAATGATTTATTAAGAACAGTTTTAGCAGAGCAGCATCACGATAATCAGTGTCTTAATGAATCAATGCTTACGATCAATGAATTAGTTCCACTAGTTCATGATCCAGTTTGCATGATGCGTTTATCTCCTAAAACAGCAGGTTATAGTCATAAACATCAAAACAAAACTTATTACTTTTGCGCTAGTGGCTGCTTAAAAACATTTGTAGATAATCCAGCAAAATTTATTAAAAATCACTCTGAAAGGCAAGATGAAAATAAATAGTTCGCTAATCGTATCGATAGCAATTGTGAGTTTAGTAGTTGGATTACTAGGTGGTTATTTTATTTCTCCTAGTTATCAACAAACCATGTATGACGAAGAGACAATGGGCTTGGGAACAGCAGACAGATTTGTAGATTTGCGCTACCTAAATCAAATGGCCACACATCACAGAGGAGCTATATTGTTAGCAGAGCAAATTAAAGATAAAACAAAAAGACCAGAACTAAAAGAGCTTGCTAACACTATTTTGGCTGGTGAACCCAAACTAATTAATGAACTATATGAATGGAAACAAAATTGGTATAAAGATAGTCGACAAGTGAAAGATCCTATTGTAGCTAATCTTGGTCCTGCAAATGAGAATGTTGACTTAAGATTTCTTAATGCACTAATTGCTCATCATGAATCAGGAATTAAAATGACCAAAGAAATTAGAGCTAAAAGTAGTCGAGCTGAGGTACTAGATAACGCTGATGCTGTCGAAAATTTTTTAAATAGTAGTTTAACTTCACTCCAAGGTTGGAGAAAGGAGTGGTTTAATGTTGAATGATCAGATGTCTAAAAAAATAGTTGCAGTCAAAGGAATGCATTGTGCGAGTTGTAGCTCAGTAATTTCTAAAAGAATTCAAAAATTACCTGGAGTTGAAATTTGTACCATCAATTTAGCTTCTGAAAAAGCCACTCTCGTTTATGATCCTATTCAGGTCAACATTGAGCAAATGAATCAAGAAATCGGTAAACTTGGTTACGGTTTTATAGAAAAATCTGATGATTATGAAGGTCATTCACAGCATGGGGAACACGATCATCAATTAATGTCTCACCAAGGCATAGATCATAGCCAGCATATTGGTCTTAATCAAACAAAAATAGAAAAGTTGCATGAGCTTGAAGGATTGAGGAAAAAAGTTGAGTTCGTTTTACCAATCACAATTCTAGTTTTCGTATTAATGATATGGGATTTAACTAGTCAATTCATTGGTTGGTTACCACGTTTACCCCTGCCAATGGTCTTATTTAATACTATTTCTTTTTTGCTAGCCACAATAATACTTTTTTGGATTGGTTCACCTTTTCTCAGTGCAGTTAAACGATTTGCAATATACAAAGTAGCAAATATGGATACCCTGGTTGGCATTGGCACACTCACGGCTTATATTTATAGTGCTTTAATTTTTTTAGTTCCACCTATTAGTGTTTTTTTACAAGAAACTCAATATACATATTTCGACGTTACAATTATCGTCATTGGTTTTATTACTCTGGGAAAATATTTGGAAGCTC
>CAZBVY010000019.1:0-2016 GCA_964495475.1 uncultured Pseudomonadales bacterium | reverse complement strand
GACGTTACAATTATCGTCATTGGTTTTATTACTCTGGGAAAATATTTGGAAGCTCGATCAAAACTCAAAACCGGTGAGGCTATTGAACAATTATTAGAACTACAGGTCAAAAAAGCGACTGTTATTAGAAATGGTGAACAATTGGAGATTCCTATAGAGCAAGTGATCGTGGGTGATATTTTATTTATTAAACCGGGAGAAAAGATTCCAGTAGATGGAAAAATAACTGAAGGAAATTCCACAATTGATGAATCGATGATTACTGGCGAATCAATCCCTGTCGATAAAAAAATCGGTGATGTTGTTATTGGTGCGACTATAAATAAGCAAGGATCTTTACAAGTAAAAGCAACAAAAGTGGGTAAAGATACTATGCTTTCTCAGATCATTATGATGGTTGAGGAAGCTCAAGGTTCTAAAGCACCAATTGAAAGATTAGCTGACCAAGTTTCAGCTGTTTTTGTACCTGTAGTTTTAGTGTTAGCAGTTCTTGTATTGTTCTTGTGGTTATTACTTGGTTCACAGTTTATGCCATTATCTCAAGCAGTTACTTTAAGTCTCTTAAGTTTTGTTGGTGTTTTAGTGATTGCTTGTCCCTGTGCAATGGGTTTGGCAACTCCCACCGCAGTAGTAGTTGGCGTTGGTAAGGCTGCACAAAATGGTATTCTGATCAAAAATGCAGAGAGCTTAGAAAAATTCAATTCAGTTAATTTTATCGTGATGGATAAAACTGGCACCCTTACTAAAGGAAAACCAGAGATTACTGACATATCTGTCGTAGGTAAAGAGTCAGAGCTAAAAGTACTAACATTACTGGCTTCTTTAGAGAAGCATTCTGAGCATCCCTTAGCTATGGCTATTGTTAATAAGGCTAAACAAAAAAATTTGCAATTAGAAACTGTGAAAAACTTCAGCATTCTTGAGGGTAAAGGATTAACAGGGAAAATTGGTGATAAACAATACTATGCTGGTAATCTGAGATTAGCTGAAGAAATGTCACTCATTTTAGATAAAAACCAAATTGGTTTATATACTTCGCAGGGAAAGACACCAATTGTCTTAATGACTAAAAAAAATATTCTCGCTTATATTGCTGTAGCAGATACTCTAAAAGAAGATGCCAAAGAAGTAGTTAGTTTACTACATAAACAAAAAATTAAAGTAGCTATGCTTACTGGCGACAATCAAAATACTGCCAATCACATTGCCAACCAACTAAGTATTGATCGGGTAATTGCTGAAGTACTTCCTGCTGATAAAGCCAGTGAGATTAAAAAACTACAAGCTGAGGGCTTTAAGGTAGCTATGGTGGGCGATGGAATTAATGATGCACCGGCTTTGGTAACAGCTGATGTTGGAGTGGCAATGGGAACTGGAACTGATGTTGCCATTGAATCTGCTGGCATCACTCTTTTAGGAGGACAAGTTTCAAAACTACCCAAAGCTATTCATTTAGCTAAAGCAACTATGAATACAATTAAACAAAATCTTTTCTGGGCTTTTTTCTACAACATAGCTGGTATTCCAGTTGCAGCTGGTGCTTTATATCCATTTTTTGGTATTTTGCTTAACCCTGCCATTGCTGGCGCTGCCATGGCATTTTCTAGCGTGAGCGTAGTTCTTAATGCTTTAAGACTTAAAACAATTAAACTATAACGGAGAATAATTTATGAATTTATTTATTATTTTTTTAACCGGCTTAACTACAGGTGGCTTATCGTGTTTAGCCATGCAAGGAGGTTTATTAGCCAGCGTAATTGCCAATCAAAAAAACCATAGCAAACAAAATAAAATAAAAAATTTAGACTGGCAACCAGTAGTAATGTTTTTGGCTACAAAATTAGTCGCTCACGCTGTTTTGGGTTTTTTACTAGGAGCATTGGGCTCAGTTATTACTTTAAGTTTGGGGGTTAGATTGGGCTTTCAGATTTTTACAGCTATTTTCATGTTTGCCACTGCAATGAATCTCTTGGATGCTCATCCAATTTTTAGACATTTAGCTTTTCAGACTCCTAA
>CAZBVY010000018.1:0-10539 GCA_964495475.1 uncultured Pseudomonadales bacterium | reverse complement strand
CTATAGTGCTAGAAGGAACTTCTTTACCAGAAATAGTAAACTCACCTGATTGTGGAATTGCTACAAAAAGATCTAAAAAAGACTATTCAGAAATAGTCAATTTCTACATCAACAATGATTTAAACAGGAAAGAAAAATCATTGAAATGCCTATATTATGCTAAAGAAAAGTACAATTACAAAAAGTATATTAAAAAAATTGAGTTGGTCTATCAAGAATCAATGAAAAACCACAAATTATTAACTAGTGATAAATTTCTTCTTGATCAATTGAAAAAAAATTTATCTGAGGAAGTTAGTAATAATAATGAAAATTATATTAGACAACAACTTCCCTATTTTATAAAAATTTTACTTATATTATTTTATAAAATAGATAAAATAATTCCACAAAAAACAAGAATATTAATAAAAAATAAACTAAAAAAACTACAGCATTAAATTTATGAAAATACTACAAGTGGGAGATAATGATCTTTATTGCCGAAAATTTGCTGGACATGATTTGCATTTATACCTAAATGAAATTGGACAAAATTCTAGTCATTTAGTATGGGAAAAGTTGTCAAAAGATTCAAAAACCAAGGTTATTGCTGACAGAAGAGAAGATCGTGAAGAAATATACAATGCAACAAAAATTATTAGAAGTAAGTATGGTTTGGACTCAATACAAAATCCAATAGTATTTGACATCTTATATGATCCCTTGTTTCTTAGAACTGATATTGTTCACTATCATTTAATTCACAATCATATATTTGATATTAGTTTTTTTCCATTAATGTCTAAATTAAAACCAACTGTATGGTCTTTGCATGATCCATGGGCACTCTATGGACATTGTATTTATAATTATGATTGTCAAGAGTGGAAAGATGGATGTGGTAATTGTCCTAGATTAAAAACGCCATTCCAAATTATATATGATAATTCAGCATTAAATTTTGAAATAAAAAGAACCATCTTTGAACAAATAAAAATAGACATTATTGTTGCTTCAAAATGGATGAAAAATAAAATAGAACAATCAACGTTTTTTGATAACAGCAGAATACATGTTATAAATTATGGTATTGATCAAAACTTGTTTAAACCATTCAACAAACAACATGCAAAAAAGAAACTAGGAATTCCATTAGATGCTGTTGCCATTGCTTTCAGATGTACTTATTCAGAGTTTAAAGGTTTGGATTATATTAAATATACTCTTAAAAAAATAAGATCTAGTCAAAAAATTATTTTACTTTTATTGGACGGGGAATTTACTGACTTTAATCCTAATTTTCAGTATATTAAATATGGTTGGGTTAAGGATGACAATCTGCTTTCAAATATATATCAAGCTACAGATTTATTTTTAATGCCATCAACAGCAGAGGCTTTTGGAATGATGGCTATTGAGGCCATGAGTTGTGGGACCTTACCTATAGTGCTAGAAGGAACTTCTTTACCAGAAATAGTAAACTCACCTGATTGTGGGGTGGCCACAAAAATCGACAAGGAAAAATATTTTAAGAGTGTGCAATACTTTATAGATAATAAGATAGATAGAGATAAACGAGCTGCCAAATGTGTAGAATATGCAAAAAAGCATTATTCAAAAGAAATGTATAGAGAAAATATAATGAAAGTTTATATAAAAGCAAAAAATAAATTTCAAATTGATCAAAAATCCAAACATATTTTAAATGAAATAGACAAACATCAAAAAAGTTACATTAAAAATTTGAATAATAAGAATCAAATAATAACAAGCTTTTCTAAATATAAAAAAGTTATTGATGAAAATAGGATTGCATATAACAATCTTTTAAGTGATTATAATCTAAAGTCAAAAGACTTAGAGAGAGTTATGAATAGAAAAATTATCAGGTTTACAGATTTCTTAAAAAAATTGTTTCAAATTATTTAAAAAACCTGTAACTTTCTATTAGAGAGAATATATTGATTAACCACAATTATAAAAAAAATATTTTTAGAATTAAAGCTATCCTCAAAAAAAATAATAAATTCAAAGTGAGAGTGGGTTTTTTGGTGAATGAAAATCAAAAATGGAATTGTCAATCTCTATATGAAGAACTCGAAAAACATCCTAAATTTCAACCCATAATATTAGTCACATTAATGACTCAAGTTCATGATGGAAATGATTCAACTAGAAATAATTTGCAGGAAAACTATAATTTTTTTTTAAAAAAAGGAATGAGAGTAGAAAAAGCATATAATCTTAAAACTAAATCGTACGTTAGTCTTGATAAATTTAAAATAAATATTCTTTTTTACACGCAACCGTGGGGGTTGGATGAGAAACAAAATATAAAAAATGTATCTAATTTTGCACTTTGTTGTTATGTTCCATATTCATTTGATATGTTTGCACATGAAAACAATTATTTCTCAAGCTTTCATGGTTTATTGTGGAAATATTTTTTAGAAACCAATTATCATCTTAGGCTATTTAAAAAAACACATAAAATTAATAATTGCGTTGTTACTGGATATCCAAAATTAGATACGTATCTCGAAAATAAAAAAATAAATAAAAAAATGATTTGGCCAGTTTTCAAAATAAAAAAAATAAAAAGAATTATTTATGCTCCCCATCACTCTTTTACACCAACGCCTTTGACCCTATCTACATTTAACTGGAATGGTAATGCCATACTTGAAATGGCAAGAAATAGTTTAAATACGATTTGGGTATTTAAACCTCATCCAAATTTGAAATACAATTATATACAAACTTATCCAAATAAAAAAAAGGAAATTGAAAAATATTTTAAACAATGGAGAACTTTGAAAAATGCAAAAATATATACACAGGGAGATTACTTTGATTTGTTTAAAACTTCTGATGCATTAATAACAGACTGCGGATCTTTTTTAGCAGAATATTTATTTACAAAAAAGCCCATTTTACATTTGCGAACAAAATTGCAAAATCGTCCCTTTAATAAAATTGGTAAAAAAATAATAGAAAACTATTATCAAATTTATAATTTAGATGAATTAAAAAATATTTTTAATCGCGTTATTTTAGATAACGACGATTACTTGAAAAAAAAGAGATTAGCTTCAATTAAAGAATTAGGAATCGATTATTCAATGAGTTCTGCCAAAAAAATAACAAAACATTTTGAAGAAATTCTAAAAATTTGACAATTTTTAAAACAATAAAAATTAACATTTTTTGCTTTTACAAACGCATCTGAACTATATTAAACTAATAAATATGAAGACAACTAAAAATAATGAAAACATTTCAGAGTACTTAATATTTAGGCATATTGTTTCTAAAAAAAAGTGGACTATTAACATAGATTTTAATAAAAAACAAAATAAAAATCTCTCTTACTCTAAAGTCAACTCATTATTAAATAATTCTTTAAAGAAATACAAGAATAGTGCTTGTTTTGTTAGTGGCGGACTAGATAGCTCTTTATTGGCAGTAATGATCGGGGCCAAAGACATATACACTTCTTATTTTAATGAAAAAAACTGTGATGAATTAGATTGGGCAAAAAAAGTTGCTAAACACATTGGGGCAAGAATTCATCCAGTATTAATAACTAAAGACAGATATCTTTCAACCTTAGAATATTTAATTAAAAATAAAAAATGTGGGCTACACCCAAATGAAGCTTGTTTATATTTGACTGCTTTACAGGCAAAAAGTGATGGTTACAAAGTAATTACGTCTGGAGAGGGAGCTGATGATATTTTTGGAGGATATAGCGATTTATTAAAAAATGAGAAAAAATACATGAAAGATGCTAATACATTTTTTAATAGATATGCTTATTTTGATCCTTCAAAAATAGGTTTGAAAAATGATATTGACTTTGAAAAATATAAAATCTGGGGTATGGAAAGATTTATTTTAGAAGTTCATACTCCTGGTTTAATAGAAAGAGCTATAAACGCTTGTGAATCGGCTAATATAAAAGTAGCGTTTCCTTATTTAGAAGGAGCACTTCCTCAAACAATGTGGGAAGCTAAATCATTGTTTAAAAATGAAAAAAATACACTCAAAAAAATTGCTGAAAATTATTTACCAAAAAATATTATTTATAGAAAAAAGATCGGGTTTCCAATTCCGATAGATAAATGGTTTGGTGGAATTGATAAATTTTTATTGTTTAATATAGATATATGGCAAAACAAATAATAGGCTACACTTCAGGAGTTTTTGACTTATTTCACATAGGTCATTTAAATATGTTGCGCAATGCTAAAAGCATGTGTGACAAATTAATTGTTGGCGTATCGATAGACTCTTTGGTTGCATATAAAAACAAAAAGTCAGTGATACCTTTCGAAGAAAGAATAGAAATTATTCGATCTATTAAATATGTAGATTTAGCTATTCCTCAAGAAAATATGGATAAAATGGCAATGTGGAAAAAAATAAAGTTTGACATAATGTTTGTTGGAGATGATTGGTACGATACGGAAAAATGGAATAAATTTGAAAAAGAACTAAAAAAAGAAAAAGTAAAAATAGTTTATTTTCCATATACTAAAAGTACTAGCTCAACATTGATAAATGAAACTCTGAAAAATCTTAGAAGTAAAAAATAGGGAAAGCTTACGATAAATTCTCCTCTCATCTCCATCATCATCCCTGTCTACAACGGCTCTAAATACATGCGAGAGGCAATTGATAGTGCTCTAAATCAAACTTATAAGCATAAAGAAGTTATTGTTGTTGATGATGGTTCCACGGATGATTCTTGGCAAATTATTGAGTCTTATGGTCAAAAAATTCGTGTTTTTAAACAAAAAAATGGCGGTGTTTCCACTGCTCTTAATTTAGGTATTAAACAAGCTAAAGGTGAATATATTTCCTGGTTATCTCATGATGATGTTTACACTCCAAATAAATTGAGTAAACAAGTAGAGGCTTTAAATGGCTTGCCAGCGAAAGAAAAAGGGGAGACTATTCTTTTTTCTAACTACAAGATCATTGATTCAAATTCTAAAGTTATCGAAATTCCAGCTATCGAAAAAGTTCATGATCTTAAAAAATTTTCTTGTCCTTTATATCCAGTGATGAAGGGTTTGATTTTTGGCTGTACTTTATTAATTCCAAAAAAATGCTTCATTGAAAACGGCTACTTTGATCCTCACTTACGTACCTCCCAAGATTATGATTTATGGTTTCAATTTTTCCAAAAGTATCCAATCCATTTTCAAACCGACTATTTACTTTTGTCTCGTCGTCATCCAGGACAGGGTACTTTTTCACCAAGAGCAACCAATGAATCCAATGTTTTGTGGCTAAAAATGCTCAAAGAAACTTCTGACACTGACAAAATTGCCATTGACGGCAGTTTACAAAATTTTTATATGCAAAATTATTTACAAATGAGGCGAGTGGGCTACTTAGAAACAGCTGCTTATTCGAAAAAACAACTTAATTTAATAATGCAAATTTTGACTGAGCCGACCTTTATGATTCAACAAGGGTGGCAGCAATTAAAACCATTTTTTGCGAAAATATTGCGCGTTTTTGGTATATTGTCTTAAATACTCTTCATTATTTTGGTTAGCCCTAGTAGTGCTGTGAGCCAAATGATAAATTGGTAAATCTCTACAATAAGCAATTTGATAGCCAGCTTTTAGTACTTTTCTGGAAAGATCAGCATCTTCGAAAATATGAGGATCATAAGCTTCATCAAAACCATTTATTTTTTGAAAAATTTCATTTCGCATCATCGCTCCACCAGCCACTAAATAGTCAATGTTAGTGCGGTGAGAATACTTTTCTGGCAAAGCTTCTTTGGAATAATATTCAAAAGTTGGTCCTGTTAAATCTTTCTCCGTGAAAAATCCACCGCCATTGCCAAGCATCGCTATTTTTGGATACTGAGTCATGATTCTTAAATAAGTATCCAACCATCTTTGTTTGCTTGGTCCCTGATCACTATCAATAAAGAGTAAATAGTCAGCTTCCTTAGCTTCTTTTGCTCCTAAGTTTCTGCCAGAGGCTGCACCATTTTTAGAATTTAAAAACAGCTTAACTTTGTTCGCTGGCTTGGTTTTGATTAACTCGACTGAATCATCGGTACTTTGGTTATCTACCACGATGATCTGATAGTCATAATCATTAAATTCAATCAAAGAATCAAGGCAGCGACTGATGATTGCCTGATTATTGTGGTTTAAAACAATAACGGTAATTTTGGGATAGTTTTTGACATCTAAATCTAAATTTAGGGAACTTTTTTTTTCGCCAACGATTTTTTTTATCTGGTTATTAAAAAGAGATTTGTTTTTTTGCAACATTAAAAAGATTAAAAACTGGTGATGAATTTTCTTTAAAAATTGATAAAACATGGGCAAAACTACTTTCTTCGTTTATTATATAAGAAATAGTTATGTCTAGCAAAAAACTCCTCCTCATCGAACCTTTCACCGCTCTCCCTCAAAACAGTGGGGGACGCACCCGCATTTTTTACACCATCGCTGAACTGAAAAAATATTTCGATCTGACAGTTTGGAGCTTTTTTACTAACCAGCAAGAGTTTTCTCTGCAAGAAAATTGGTTGAAAAAAATAAACTTACCTTGTCAGCACTTTTTGACTCAAAAGAAGCGCTTTTTTAGTTTTCTTTTTACTGGTCAGCCTTATTGGTTTTCTGATTGGTGGAGCAAAGAACTGATTCTAGCTCTAAAAAAACAAACAGCTAAATTTGAGACCATTCAAGTGGAATTCAGTCAACTACTATATTTAGCCAAGCATTTGCCCAAAAACAGTCGTAAAGTTTTTGTCGCTCATGATCTTGCTAGCTTGTCTTTTTGGCGACGTTTACAATCAGAAAGGAACTTGCTTAAAAAAGCTCTTCATTTCTGCAGATTCTTGGAAGTCTATTTATGCGAACGTCATTATTTGCCACTTTTTGACTTAGTGATTGCTGTGTCGGAAACAGACAGAAGCCACTTAGAAAAACTTTTTCATTTAAAAAATGTTACAGTCATTGAAAACGGCATTAATGACATCAACTTTCTGCCAATAAAAAAAGAAAACGATTCTATTAACTTAGGACTAATTGGTTCCTTCTCTCATCCGCCCAATCTAGAAGCTTTTCGCTTTTGTTGTGAACAAATTTTGCCACTCTTAGAAAAAAACCAGATTGCGTTTAGATTTTATTTAGCTGGAGAAAATGATCCTAAGTTAGTCGAAAATATTACTAATAAGTTTTTAAAAAATCCAAAGCAAGTTGTTAATCTTGGTTTCGTAAGCGAAGTCAAAAACTTTTACCAAGCAATTGATTTTTTAATTGCTCCGCTTTTTGCTGGTTCTGGGACTCGCATTAAAATTCTAGAGAGCCTAAGTTTTGCTCGTCCAGTGCTCACTACTAAAATGGGAGCAGAGGGTATAGAAATTAGCAATCCATTTTTACAAATCATCCCAAGTGGAAAAGAGAAAAGCGCTGAGATTTGGTTACAGATGATTCAGGCTTTTGCTGATTCTAAATTAAATCAAAACGACCAAAACAATTTAAGTAAAAAACTGTCAGAGCTTACTTGGGCATCCCTTATGAAAAAGAGCCTCTCCTTGCTTTAGTCATCTCTGTGCTATTATATTTTTAGTCATGAAACTTTTCGAAATTTTTACCAACAAACACCATCGCCAACTCTTATCTGAGTTGACCAAGAGAGAAATTGCGCAGCGCTATAAACAATCCATTTTAGGTTATTTCTGGGTGATTCTTAACCCTCTGGCGCAAATGTTTGTCATGTCTTTTGTTTTTTCTAAATTATTTAACATTGTTGGTTTAGGCGTACCTTATTCCATTTTTCTTTTTGCTGGACTGCTTCCTTGGACTCTGTTTGCTGGCTCACTCAGCAGTGCTGCTAATGCTCTAGTTGGCAACGCTGGTCTTTTATCCAAGATCTATTTTCCTCGAGAAATTCTAGTGGCTAGTACCATCTTAGCTAAAATAGTTGATTATTTTCTGGCTAGTTTGATTGTTATTTTTATGATGATTCTTTTTAAAGTATCGGTAACCTGGAACATTTTGTGGTTTATACCAATTTTTCTTATTCAAAATCTTTTTTCTTATGCTCTTGGTATTATTCTCTCGGCTTTTAATCTTTTTTATCGAGACATTCAATATCTTTTGAGCCTGATTCTTCTTATTTGGATGTATTTAACCCCCATTGTCTACTCAGCTGAAACTTTTCCAGAAAGATATCGTTGGATTTTTCAGTTTAATCCTATGGCTATTATTATCAACGCCTATCGCGAAGTAATTTTGGCTGGTGGCGCTCCAAACTTCATGAGTCTGGGTATCGCCGCTCTTTTATCTGTCGTGCTTTTTATCTTGGCTTTTCGTTTATTCAAAAAATTGGAAGGACAATTCGCCGATGCCGTCTAATGCTATCGAAATCACTAATCTTTGGAAACTTTTTCGTCGCCAAAAGCAACGCACTTTTAAAGAAATGCTACCTGCTTTACTAGGCGGTGGCAAAAAAAATGTCCTTGATTCTTTTTGGGCCCTACAAGATATCAGTTTTCAAATCAAAAAAGGTGAAACCTTCGGCATCATTGGTCCCAATGGCTCTGGTAAAAGTACTTTATTAAAAATCTTAGCTGGAGTTACTCAACCAAGTAGAGGTGAATTTAAACTTGATGGCGTCATTGCTCCTTTAATCGAATTGGGTGCCGGCTTTCATCCAGAAATGACTGGGCGTGAAAACATTTTTTTAAATAGCATTATTTTAGGCGCCACTAGAGAACAAACTGCTCCAAAGATTCAATCTATTATTGAATTCTCTGAGATCGCTGATTTTATTGATCAACCCGTCAAACACTATTCTAGTGGTATGTATATGCGCTTGGCTTTTGCCGTCGCTATTCACACTGATTTTGATGTTTTGCTAGTCGATGAAATTCTAGCCGTTGGTGACGAGAAATTTCAAAAGAAATGTTACGCCAAAATGAAAGAATTCAAAGATCAGGGTAAGACCATCGTTTTAGTTTCCCACAGTCTCGCAACCGTCAGAAGCTTTTGTGACAAAGCTGCTTATATCAAATTTGGTCAACTCATGGCGAGCGGTGATTCTACTGAGGTAACTAAAGTTTACGAAAAAGATATTGGGTAAAATCTGATTACTGCTAAAACAAAAAAGCCATTTTTTAAGTGACTTCGTTTGCTTTATCTCACTCTCTCTTGTCTTGCTCTCCAAAACTCTCTATCATAAATCTATATGTTTTCTGTGGTCGCTAAACTGCGTCAATCGGAGGGTCTCAAGCATTCAGCTTTAACTATTTTTTCTTATAGTTTTGCCTCGGCTTTTTCTGCTCTGGCTATTATCTTGATTTCTCGCTTACTTGGACCAGTGGATTTTGCTGATTTCTCGGTGGCTTTTTCGCTATCACTGATTCTCAATCGCCTCAATGATTTTGGTTTCTCCATCGTCATTCAAAAAATCGTTGGAGGAGAGTGGCGCCGTCCCAAAATTAATGCCTATTTATCCTTGGTCCTTAAATATCGCCTGGTGATTTCTCTGGTTTTATTACTAATGGGCCTGTTATTTGCTGAGAGCATTGCTAATTATCTACAAGTCAACAATCCTTGGCTGATTCCTTTAACTTTTGTTTCTAGTTTGCCAGTTTCTTATTTTGAAATTTCTCAAATCACCCTACAGAGCTTGGCTAAATTTAAATTAGCTGCCTACAATTATCTTTTACCTTCAGTTTTAAAGTTTCTGATGGCTTTGACAGTCTATTTATTGAAAATTGAAAATGTGCCTTTGATCTTATCTTTATATATGTTTAGTTGTTTACCAGGGTTAGTCGTCGCTGAATGGCTTAAGCCTAATTGGATTAAATATCAACTTACTCAGGTTTTTAAGAAAGAACAGACTAAAATTTTTAGTTTACTTAAACATTCGGCCTTTGCTCTGATCGCTTCTGGCATTATTGATAATATCGATATTATTTTTGCTAAACATTATTTATCTAGTTATGAAACAGGACTACTGGCTGGGGTCAGTCGCATTGCCATGCTACTATATGTAGTGGCTTACTCACTGGCTACCGTTCTTAATCCTCGAGTTACAGCCTATCATCAACAAAAAGATTTTAATGATTTTCTTAAAAAAGCTTGGGCGATTACTGCGCTAGCTGTGCTTGGTTTTTTTGTTAGTCTACCTTTTGCTCCAATTTTAGTGAAATGGACGATTGGTTCTCAATATTTAGCAGGCATGGATAGCTTGATCGTTTTGTTAGCGGTGGGCTTTTTAAGCATCATTATTGTTCCTTTTTCAGCCACTTTTTATGCTTTTAAGAGTAACCGTTATTTTTCTCTCTCTGCTTTCCTACAATTAACCATCATGCTTGTTGGTAATTTTGTTTTTGTCCCTCAATTGGGTTTAGTCGCCAGTGTTTATACTCGCTTGATTGCTCGGGCCGCTTTATTATTGCTAACTTGGGCAATGTTGTGGTGGAGTTATAGGAGAGAGTTTAAGAAATAAACACCCGTAAAAAAGGCGTAATTTTTACTTGATTAAAATAGATATTTTTCCTTTGTA
>CAZBVY010000017.1:8202-10688 GCA_964495475.1 uncultured Pseudomonadales bacterium | reverse complement strand
AAAACCTTTGAAATTATGGGTTATAGTGAAGCTGAAATTGAAGCTAGTGTGGGACATATGTTGGAAGCATTTAAACTAGGTACTCCTCCACATGGTGGCATTGCTCTTGGTCTTGACCGCCTAGTTATGATGTTAGCTGGAGAAAATTCACTCAAAGAAACAATTGCTTTTCCAATGAGTTCTTCTGGACACACTGCTATTATGGATGCTCCAAGTGAAGTTTCGGTGGAGCAACTAAAAGAGTTAGGTATTTCAATCACTCCTAATTTAGCTACAATGAAACAGTGAGAAAATTATTCTTTTTTTTAGTCTTTGTTTTTGTAGTTTCACTGATATGCACTATTTTTTTGTGGTTTTTTTATCCGCAGAAAACTGTCCAAAAATATCAACTGGAATTTTATGACTTAAATAATGTACCAGTTCTTAAAAGCAATCAATTTTTTTTGGACGATTTAACCCTAAGTGCTAGTTCTGTATATGCGATTGATTTGTCTTCTATGACTGTTCTTTATGAAAAAGACAGTCAAAAATCTTTATATCCAGCCTCAACCAGCAAAATGATGACTGCTTTAGTGGCTTTAGACACATTTTCTTTAGAAGAAGAATTAACAGTGGGTAAAGAAGCTACTGTTTCTGGCAATAAATTGTCTTTAAAAGAGGGAGATTTAATTTCAGTTAAAGATTTATTAGCCGCTTTACTTATTTTTTCTGCTAATGACAGTGCTTATGTTTTAGCCAACAATGATGATTTGGGAGCAGATAATTTTATTAAAAAAATGAATGAAAAAGCTCTCGATTTGGGTTTAAAACAAACTCATTTTGTCAATCCGGCTGGTTTTGATGAAGATGGACAGTTAAGTACAGCGAGGGATTTGAGCATTATTGCTAGAGAATTATTGCAACATGAACAACTCAAACAACTAGTAGCTACTCCTTATAAACAAATAATTGGTCAAAATTGGTCATACGATTTATATAACAGCAATCAGCTACTTGGACAAATTCAGGGTGTTTCTGGAGTGAAAACGGGGACAACAGAGTTAGCGGGTGAGGTTTTAGTAACTCTTATTGAACGAGATGGACATCAAATTTTAATTACTTTAATGAATAGTCAAGATCGTTATCAAGATACTAGTAAGCTTATTGCATGGATACTTAATAATTACGAGTGGAAAAGTTCCCTGTTAAGCAGTTAGAATATAAATATGCCAACCTCGGTAACAAAGAGTTCTGGTCCAAATTTAACTAATATTAATTATTTCGGTAGATTATTTGTTAAGTATGGTCTTGCTTTCCTTGTTTTTTTAATGGTAGGTAGAATTTTGTTAAATGCTTTTGTAAATTATTGGAAAGCAACTCATCCAGAGCCACCACCTCCACCAACAGTTGGATTTGGTATTTTGCCCAATTTAAAATTTCCTACACAAGATGAAAGTGATAAGCCAAAATCATATAGTTTAGAAATGGCTTATGGTTTACAAGAAATTACTGATCGTGCCAAAGTTTTTTTGGTTACTAAATCTACTGCCAATTTATTAGCAGATGAGAGAGTTAAGGCAATTGCTGCTAACTACGGTTTTATTTTTACCCCAGAAACAATTTCTGAAGAGACCTATCGTTTTACGAAGAATACTCCACTGGAAATGGGCTTGGAAATTAGTTCAGTAGACTTTACTTTTTCACTGCAAAGTAATTTCTTATCTAGACCAGACTTACTGACTAGTGGCGGTAAACTTCCAGAAGAGTTTGAAGCAGTGGAGCGAGTTAAAAAATTTATAAATTCCGCTGATTTAATGGGTGCTGATTTGGCTTCAGCTTCGGGAAAAGTGACGTTTTTAAAATCAATTGGTGGAGAATTAAAGACAGCTTTTTCTCTTTCAGAAGCAAATTTTTTACAGGTTGATTTAAATCGCAATCCAATAGATCAAATTTATAAAATTTACACCAATGAAGGAGAAAAAGGTGTTATTTCTGCCAAAATTACTTCCGCTTTTTCAGCTAATAATTCTATTGTTGAAATGGAATATTTTTATCGCCAAGTTGATTATCTCAACTTTGAAACATATCCACTTCGCACTTTGAAGTCTGCTTGGAATTTAGTGCAAGCTGGAGATGCCTACGTAATTAATGGTAAAAATATAGATGAAGCCATTGTTAGAGAAGTTGAGTTAGCCTATTACGATAGTTTTGAAGAGCAAAAATATCTGCAACCCATTTATGTTTTCAAAGGAGATAATAATTTCATGGCTTTTGTGCCGGCAATTAGTGCCACTTATTTAAACAGAAATTAAGGATTCTTATTAAGGTGATAAAATATAGATCATGATGAATCAGGTTCGCACTCGAATGGCCCCTAGTCCTACTGGAGAAATGCATGTTGGTAGCATGGCAACTCTACTTAAAAACTATGCTTTTGCTAAAAAGCATGGTGGACAATTTATTTTACGCATTGAAGATACGGATAAAGTCAGAGAAGTTGCTGGAGG
>CAZBVY010000017.1:5599-8102 GCA_964495475.1 uncultured Pseudomonadales bacterium | reverse complement strand
ATTCGTTTGAAAGTTCCAGAAAATCAAGAAATTGTTTTTACCGATTTATTGCGAGGTGAAATTACGTTTAATTCTAATTTAATTGATGATCAAGTTTTACTTAAATCTGATGGTTATCCTACTTATCATTTAGCAGTAGTAATTGATGACTATTTAATGAAGATTACTCATATTATGCGTGGAGAAGAATGGATTAGCTCCACACCCAAGCACGTTTTGCTTTATCAAGCTTTTGGTTGGAGTGTGCCTGTTTTTGCTCATATACCAGTGTTTTTAAACCCAGATGGTAAAGGAAAAATGAGTAAAAGAAAAGGCATGGTTTCTGCAGCCTCTTTTTTGGACAGAGGTTATTTGCCTGAAGCAATGCTTAACTTTTTTATGATTCTTGGTTGGGCTAAAAAAGATCAAGAAGAGGTTATGAGTTTAGATGAGTATATTAAGGAATTTGAACCTAGTGATTTAAGTAGCAATAGTGTGGCTTTCGATATTGTAAAATTAAATTGGTTAAATGGGGTTTATATTCGCAAGTTAAATCACGGACAATTAAAAGAAAAGATCAGGGCCTTTATTCCAGAAGATTTTCCAGAGGATAAAATAGATAAAGTTTTACCTTTAATTCATGAGCGTTTAGTTACTTTAGGTGATTTTGATCAATTGACTAAATTTTTTTATAAACCCATTGATTATTCAATGGATTTATTAATGAAAAAAGCCGATTCCATTGATTTAGTTAAAAAAGAATTAAAAGAAACTATCAGTTTAATAGAATCTTTATCTAACTGGTCTTTATTGGCTTTAGAAGAAGGCATTAGAAACTTACAAGAAATAAATAATTGGCATCGTGGACAATATTTTATGATGTTGCGTATTGCTATAACTGGTGAAAAAGCTACTCCACCTCTTTTTGATACAATGGAAGTTTTAGGTAAAGAGTTGCTTATTAGCCGTTTAGAAGATGCTATTAAAAAGTTAGTTTAAAAATATGACTGCCCGAGATAAATCACAACAAATTTTAGCCGGCATTGCTATGGCAGGACAAGTTGCTATGACCAGTCCTTTGCTTTCTAATACTTCCAATAATAATCAAGTTTTAGATGAAAAATCTCGCAAAGTTGCCTTAGATATTTCGGAACAAGAACATCAAGAAATCATTGCCAAATTAAGTTCTTACGTCAATTCCCCAGCAGGACATTTAGAAAGAGAAACAGAATTATATTTAGAACAGCAATTGTCGGAAATTTTAGGTTTTAAAGTAAGAACGCAGTTAGATGGTAACAGATTAAATCACAGCATTGGAATAATGGGTTCAGAACAGCACCTATTGCGTTTTCCAGGAGATCAAGTTCAGGATCACGATGCTTTTCAAGAAGCCGGAATGGCTTCAAACCGTGGCGCTTTTGGATGGTTTACAGAAAATGGTCAGTTAACTAAAGAAGCTATTTTGAGAGAAAAATACTATTTTGCAGTGCAATTAATGTATTTATCAGATTGGAATCAAAATCATCAAGAATTAAAACCATGGTATAAATTTCGTAAAATGATTGTGATCAATCCCGCAGAGCAAATAGCAGTAGTGGCAGTAATAGCCGATGCTGGGCCAGCAATGTGGGTTAAAAAACAATTTGGAGGTTCTCCAGAAGTAATTCGTGAAGGAAAAATTTGGAGCCCCAATAGTAAGGGCAAGGTAATGCTTTTGTTTGTAGATGATGAAGAAAACAAAATACCACTTGGTCCAATTTCTTTAGACTTTAAAACTATTTTAGCTCGCAACCAAAGCGAATCTTCTCCAAAAATTATATGATCAAAACAAATCTTTTTATAGGTTCTCGCTATCCAGTTGATCGTAAAAAAATTAAGTCAACTGTTGAAAGAGTACTTAGTGAACACAATATTAATAATGTTCAGGTTGATGTTTCTATAGTAGGAGCAAGAAAAATTACCACTCTTAATGAAAAACATCTAAAACATCAGGGTCCAACAGATGTTTTATCTTTTCCACAACATGATAAGGGACAATTAGAAGATATACCTTTTCCAGAGGGCGAATTAATTCATTTGGGAGACATAGTAATTAGTTTTCCAGAAGCAGTAAAAATGGCCAAAAGGTTTGGAAAGATGGTTGATCAACAAATTTGTTTTTATTTAGAACACGCTTTATTACACTTACTTGGCTATCATCACGACGATCACTAAAGTATAAAACTTCATAAATGTGATAAACTCTAGCTATGGCTTGGTATCGTTTATATCGTCCCAAAAAAATTCAGGATTTAAACATTGGTTCAGTGAGAGAATCTTTTGAACAAATGATGAATAACGGAAAAATTCCGCAATCTTTATTATTTGCTGGTCCCAAAGGAACAGGCAAAACTTCAGCCTCACGTATTTTAGGAGCTATGCTCAATGACACAGCCAATGCGGATTTAGTTGATTATCTTTTTTTTAAAAAATCAGCTCCTAAAAAAAATATTTTTCAAGAACCAGACGAAAAAAGCGATTTTGC
>CAZBVY010000017.1:0-5499 GCA_964495475.1 uncultured Pseudomonadales bacterium | reverse complement strand
CAAGCCTTAATCAAAATTTTTGAAGAACTGCGTGACAATAATTACAACCAAAGAGATTTTTATAAAGATTTATTTGAATTTTTACACAAAGATTTATTAATAAATCTAAATATAGGTGTTGGTTCGGCTCATTATGCCTTAAAAATTGATCAATTTTTTCTTAAAGAAATTTTATCAATTGATCTTTATCAAGATACGCCTATTTCTTTTTTAGTTTTAGAATTGAAATTTTTAGAAATTATCGATCGATCTAAAAAAACAGAAGCACCTACACCTCATTCTCCAAAAGAAACTTCTAATAATCAAACAAGATCAGAAACAACTGATAGTAAAAAAAAAATTCAAAAAATTGATTTAGATCCTAATGAATTTTGGCAAAAATTAATTCAAAACTTTGCTCCTAATAATTTTTCTCTTTTAACATTACTAAAATCATGTAAATTAGATAGTTTTGGTGAGGGAATCGCAAAAGTTTTTGTTTATTATGCTTTTCATAAAGAACAATTAGAACAAAATAAAAATAGAGAATTATTAAATCAGGCAGTGAAAGAATTAATAGGCACTGATGTACAATTTGATTTTGTTTTACAAGAAACTAGTAACTTAGCAGATCCACAAATATCTGAACCTGATTTGATACTTGCAGCCAAAGATTCTTTGTTATAATCGATATTAGTTTTATTCTTTGTATATAAATTAAAAGGAAAAATCATATGGCTGGAAATTTCATGAGTCAACTTGGAGATTTAAATAAGTTGCGCAAACAAGCAAAACAAATGCAACAAGAATTAGCTGCAGAGGAGATTGTAGTGGAGCGTGGTGACATAGTAGTAAAGATTACTGGTGGTCAAGAAGTTAAAGACATTTCTGTTCAGGGTATTCACAGTGACGAGTTAGTTAAAACTTTGAATGAAGCTATTAAAAAGTCTCAAGAAGTGGCTGCTAAAAAACTTCAAGGTATGACTGGTGGCCTAGGTTCTTTACTTGGTAAATAAATTATTCATGCAAATCTTTATTGCTAGCTCTAATCAAGGTAAAATTAGAGAAATTCGTGCGATTATTCAAGATAAAAATCTTGATTTACTAAGCGTTTTAGATACAGACAAATTAAAAAAAATAAACATTATAATTCCCGAATCTTTTGATGTGGAAGAGAATGGTCAAACTTTTAAAGAAAATGCTTTATTAAAAGCTCGTGCTTATGCAGAATTAACAAATTTGCCCACCATTGCCGATGATTCAGGTTTAGAAGTAGAAGTGCTTGATGGATTTCCCTCGGTAAATTCCAATCGTTGGTTTGTAGGCAGTACACACGAGCGCAATTTAGCACTCTTAGAAAAAATGCAAAACGCAAGTAATCGTCGAGCCAGATTCTATAGTGTTATTTGTTTCTTTGACCCAAAAACTCAACAAGCACAATTTTTTGACGGAGAAATAAAAGGTGAAATAGCCTCTGAACCTAGGGGCAACAAGATTGAAGGTTTTGGTTATGATCCAATCTTCATTCCAAAGGGATTCTTGCAGAGTTTTTCAGAATTAGGGGTAGAATTTAAGAACACTATTTCGCATCGTCGTCAGGCATTAACTAAGCTAAGCCAATTTGTTTTTCAAGGTAAACATCTTGTACAGCCTGAATAATAGTAACGCCTTCATTCATTGGTCTTTTAAAAGCTTTGCGACCCATAATCAAACCAGCGCCACCAGCTCTTTTATTTATGACGGCAGTTTTAATGGCTTCTTTTAGATCTGTTTGATAATTTCCATCCTGGTTACTTTCACCTCCAGAATTAATGAGACTAATTTTTCCGGCATAACAATTCATAACTTGTAGTCTCACCATATCGATGGGATTTTCAGTACTTAAATTTTCATACATTTCTTTGTTTTCTTTACCAAATTTAAATTTACGGAAAGCGCCATCATTTTCAGGCATTTTTTGTTTAATAATATCTGCTTCAATAGTTACTCCCAAACGATTGGCATAAGCAGTAATATCTGCAGAGCTTTCGTAGTTGCCGTCTTTATCTGTCCAGGCTGGATTACGTGGATAACACCATAGAATAGTTGCTAAACCCAATTGATGAGCTTCGTAGAAAGCTTTGGCAATTTCCACAATTTGACGATTTGATTGACTAGAACCAAAATAAATTGTCGCCCCAATCGCCACCGCTCCCATATCATAAGCTTGTTTGACTTGAGCAAATAGAACCTGATCCCATTTATTTGGATAAGTTAACAATTCATTGTGATTAATTTTGACGATGAAAGGAATTTTATCGGCATATTTTTTACTTACCAAACCTAACGCTCCCAATGTGGAAGCAATGCCACTACACTCCGCTTCTAAAGCAAGCTTGACGATATTTTCTGGATCAAAATACAGAGGATTTTTATAAAAAGAATAAGAAGCATTGTGTTCAATATCTTGATCAACTGGCAAAATTGACAGATAGCCGGTGTGAGCTAAACGACCATGACCATAAAGTGTTTCTAAATTATTGATAACTTTATCGTTACGATCTGAATTACCAAAAACATATTGCACATGATCACTTTTGGGGAAAAGAATTAATTCTTTTGGCAACAATTTACATTGATGAGCCAACAAATATTTGGCTTCATCACCCAACAAGTCAATTATGTCCTGATAAGTCATTTTTTAGTTGATTTTGTTTTTTTAGCAATAATTTTATTTGGTAGATAATCACTTCTTAATTCATAAAGAACATAGAGACTGATTAGTAATCCAAGTAACAATCCAAAAATACCGCTATTGAGAAAAATTACACTGATGATATTCATCAATAACTCTAAAATAGTTAAACCAAGTAAGGCTAACCAACCTTCCATTTTTTTATCTTTTAATGGTTGATAGGCGACTATTGAAATGATACCAGCCACTATTTGCAAAAAGCCAATAACATAAAAATATGCTGATGGAATATTTGACCATAAATTAAGAACGTTATAAAAATTCTTAAAACCAAAAATGCTACGTAAACCACCACTGACTAAAAACAAACCAGAAATTAGTATTAAATAGGGAGCAATTTTTACCAAAATTTCTGTCACTTTTTTTGGCAAATGTGGAGCATTTTCAAAAATTTTTAAAAGCTCGCTGTCGAGTTTTTTTAACATCGGGTGGGAGAAAACAGAAATAATTTTTTGCATTAAATTATATTAGCATAAATGCTAAGATGAATACATCATGAAAGAAGATTTTTACAATTTATCTGTTAAAGAAAGTCTTGAATTTTTAAACAGCGATACTAACGGACTGAGTGAGAAAGAAGCTGATTTACGTTTACAGAAATATGGTAGAAATCAGTTAAAAAAAACTAGGCAATTTTTGGCTCTTAGGGTTTTTTTCAATCAATTTAAAAGTTTATTAATAATTATTTTAATCCTAGCCATGACGTTATCAATTTTTTTGGGTGAAAAAATTGATGCCATCGCTATTTTTGTTGTAATTATTCTTAATACCATTTTGGGTTTCATTGAAGAATATAAGGCAGAAAAATCGATTGATTCATTAAAACAATTAGAAACCTTACAAGTTCTTGTTTTGCGCGATGGAATTGAAAAATTAATCGATCCATCTCTGCTGATTAAAGGCGATGTTTTAATTCTCAATGAAGGAGAAGAAATTCCTGCTGATTGTAGAGTTTTAGAAGCTTTTTCATTAGAAGTAGACGAATCAATGCTCACCGGAGAATCACAACCAGTAGTTAAAGTAGCTGATAAATTAAATCTTGATTTAGGGGTGACTGATAGAAAAAATATGCTTTATTCTTCATGCTTGATTACTAGAGGTAAAGCTAAGGCTTTGGTAGTGGCAACGGGCATGGAGACACAAATTGGCCAAATAGCCACACAAATTCAAGCAGTTAAAGAAGAATTAACTCCTTTGCAAAAAACCCTTGATCATCTTGGTAAAAACGTAGCAGTTTTGGCTATCTTGTTATCTATTCCTGTTTTATTAGTTACTTTTTTTCGCGGAGAAGATCTATTTGAAACACTCATGATGGGGGTTTCTTTAGCGGTTTCAAGCATTCCAGAAGGTTTACCCATTGTGGTTACTGTGGCTTTAGCTTTAGGAGTTAAAAGAATGGTGGCAGTGAATGTTTTAACTAAAAAATTACCCGCAGTTGAATCATTGGGAGGAATAGATGTAATTTGTTCAGATAAAACCGGCACGATTACTAAAAACCAAATGGAAGTAGCAGATTTGTTTATGCTAAGTTCTTCTGCAAGCAGTTTAGCTTTAGAAGCAGTTTTATGTAGCGATGCTAAATTAGATCATGGAGATCCAACTGAGCGTGCTTTAGTAAGTTTTCTACAAAAATATCCTGAACAAGAAAAGAATCTGGAAAGATATCGAAGAACCGCTGAAATTCCTTTTTCTAGTGAACATAAATATATGGCAGTTACTGTTAAAAATGGTGCCAAAATCAAAACTATTATTAAAGGAGCTCCAGAAATTATTTTACAATTTTGTAAAATCGATAAGAAATCTAAAGAAATAATCTTACGAGCTAATGACGATTTTACTAAAAAAGGTTTAAGAGTATTGGCGGTTATTTCTAAAATCACAACGAAAACAGATGATTTTGATCAATTAAAAAACTTCACTTTTTCAGGTTTATTAGCTTTGCAAGATCCTCCCAGAGAGCAAGTTAAAGCATCTATTTTAAAATGTCAAAAAGCAGGTGTCAGGGCCATTATGATTACTGGAGATCATAAAAATACGGCTTTATCTGTTGCTAGAGAAATAGGTCTAAATGCAGAATTAGCTTACACTGGTCAAGAATTGGATCAAATGAATCAATTAGAATTGAATAAAGCAGTTAAAATTTGCCAAATTTTTGCTAGAGTTTCGCCACAAAATAAAGTCCAAATTCTTGATGCATTGCAAAAACAAGGTTTGCAAGTGGCGATGACAGGAGACGGAGTTAATGATGCTCCGGCTTTAAAAAAGGCCGATGTAGGAATAGTAGTTGGTTCAGGAACGGCACTTAGTAAAGATATCGCCGACATGATTTTGTTAAGTGATGACTTTTCTAATATAGTAGATGGAATTGAAGAAGGAAGACACATTTTTTTTAATATTAAAAAATTTGTTAGATTTTTACTTAGTGCCAATTTTGATGAAATTCTTTGTATAGCAACTTCAATTATGTTTTCTTTACCATTGACTTTTATACCAATACAAATTTTGTGGTTAAATTTAGTTACCGACACTTTTCCAGCTTTAGCTTTAAGTAATGACACAGCTGACCGATTTTTGATGACGCAAAAACCATATACGGCTAAAAAAGAAGTGATTCGCGGAGTAATTTCTTATGCAGCGATAGCAGGTTTTTTTGGTTATTTAATTACTTTTTCTACTTTTTTAATTGCTTTGTTTGTGATGAATAGTGGTGAAATTTATGCTCGCACCATGAGTTTTTCGGCAATGATTTTCTTTGAATTGTTTTTGGTTTTTTCTATTAGATCAGA
>CAZBVY010000016.1:0-11044 GCA_964495475.1 uncultured Pseudomonadales bacterium | reverse complement strand
TTTGTGTGGGGTGATGATGAAAGTGTTCGTGAAGCCCGCCACAAATATGAAAATGCCCATTGGTTTGAAATTCCTGACACAAGGGAAGGTTGGGCCCAAGCAGTCGAAAAAATCGAAGAGATGGCCTACGAACGTAAATTTAAAAATGATACTTTAATTTTAGATTTCACTAAAGTTAGAGCTAAAGGCTCGCCAATTGGTGGCATGCAAGGTCGTCCAGCTTCTGGACCTCGTCCATTGATTAAAGCCATTCAAAAATTGGCTACGATTAAAGGTTCTGGTATGAAACCTTGGAAGCAAGCTCTTTATGCTGATCATTATCTTTCTGAATGTGTTTTAGTTGGCGGGGCGCGTCGTGCGGCTCGTATTGCAGTTAAAACTTGGACTGATCCGGATATTTTTGAATTCATTAGTATTAAAAAAGGTGGTTTCTTGTGGTCAGCCAATAACAGTGTAGCGGTAGATGAGAAATTTTGGAAACAACGTAGTTTACATTCGACAAAAGTTTTAGATGCAGTCATGCGTGCTTCTTACTTTGATAAAACTGGTGAGCCTGGTTTCGTAAATCAACATAAATTAGTGCAAAACGACGATGGTTTTGATGGCTATTTAGATGGTGGTTATGCTCGTAGTAAAAAGTTTTCTCCAATGAAAAAAACTGTCAAAATGTTGGCAGAAGTAGCCAGACATGCTGGAGCTAAATATTACACACAAATACCTAATCCTTGTGGTGAAATTACTTTAAACATGTTGGGCGGTTATTGTGTGATTGCTGATGTAGTGCCTTATCATGCTCCAGACGTTGAGTCTGCAGAAGAAGCTTTCCGCGTGGCGACTCGTGCTTTGATGAGAGTTAATACTTACATGGATAGCTTATATTCTCGTGAAGTTAAAAGAACCAATCGTATCGGTGTCGGTATGACTGGCATTCATGAATATGCCTGGAATGCTTTTGGTTTAGCTTTCCGTGATTTAATTGATGAAGAAAAAGCTAAAGATTTTTGGATGACCATTGCTCGTTTCAAAAGAGCCGTCGAAGAAGAATCTATTAGTTACGCCAAAAAATTAGGTGTTAATGTGCCTCACACTAATACGACCATCAAACCAGCTGGAACGACTTCCAAACTCTTTAGTTTGTCTGAGGGAGCTCATTTGCCAGCGATGCGTGAATATATTCGTTGGGTACAATTTAGTAGTGATGATCCATTGGTTAAAAAATATCAAAAATTAGGTTATCCCAATAAAGAACTTAAAAGTTATCAAGGAACTACGGTTATTGGTTTTCCTACTCAACCAGAAATTTGTAGCTTAGGGATGAACAGTAAATTGGTAACAGCCAGTGAAGCTACTCCAGAAGAGCAATATAAATGGTTAATGTTAATTGAAAAATATTGGATTGTTGGAGTGGATGAAAATGGGAAGCCATTAGCTGAAGACAAGGGTAACCAAGTTTCTTACACTTTGAAATATGATCCGGATAAAGTTTCTTATCGTAAATTTTCTAGCATGATTCGTAAATATCAGCCTTTGATTAAAACTTGTAGTGTGATGCCTAAAATTGATGTCACAGCTTATGAATATCAACCTGAAGAAGCAGTGACCATTGGTCAATTTATGCAAGTTATTAATGAAATAAGTGATGAAGATGCTGAATTAACAGAAGATATTAGTTTAGATCATTTAAAATGTGACAGCGGTGCCTGTCCGATCTAATTTGATCTTTTATCGCTTATTTTCCATGCTAAAATAACGCCATTGTGGCTACTAGAAAAAAATACAAAAATCTTGTAAAAAATAAAAAAAAACAAGAAAAAAATGTTTTAGTAGTTTCCGATTCCGCTAAGTTTATTAAACGTGGTCGTCCTAAATTGCCTTTTTACATTAAGGTCAAAAGACGCATTGTAAAGTATTTTCTGAATTTAAATAAAAAAAAAGATAAGTCAATAAAAAAATTGAATTATCAATATATTTCATTTTTAAAGTTTCTCAAAATTAAAAAAGGTCGTGGTCGTAAAAAATTGCCTTTTTATATTAAATGGCAAAGATTTTTCATTGACACCAAAGAAAAAATTTCTAAAAAAAGAAAAAAAATTGTTGAAAGTTTACATTTTTTTAAATTAAGATTATTAAAAATTTTTCATTTAAATAAAAAAGTGGGTCGACCAAAAAAGAAACCTGTTTTTTATTCTTATTTAAATTCTATTTTTTTTACGATTTTATTTTTATCTTTTTCTTATTTTATTTATGATGTAGCAATTAAAGATTTGCCTTCTCCAACAGATTTATCTAATAAAGCACAGAACGTAACTACGAGAATTTTAGATAGAAATGGCAATTTGCTTTATCGTATTTATGAAGATGAGAATCGTACTTTAATTGCTTTACCAATAGTCTCTCAATATTTAAAAGATGCCACTATAGCTATTGAGGATCAAAATTTTTACAAACACATGGGCTTTTCATTTAAAGGTATTTTTAGAGCTGTTTTAAGAAATTTTTCAGGAGAAACTGTTCAAGGTGGCTCTACTATCACTCAGCAACTAATTAAGAATCGTTTACTTAATAATGAAAAAACTTATCGTCGAAAAATTCGCGAATTATTATTGTCTTTAATTGCAGAACGTATTTACAGTAAAGAACAAATTTTAGAAATGTATCTTAATACTGTGGCTTATGGTGGTTCTACTTATGGAATAGAAGAAGCATCGTGGCGATATTTTAACAAATCAGCTAAGGATTTAAGTTTGGCAGAATCAGCACTTTTGGCTGGTTTGCCACAAGCTCCATCTACTTATACTCCGTTTGGTTCTAATCCAGAATTAGCCTACGAAAGACAGGCGGAAGTCTTGCGTCGCATGGTAGAGGATGGCTATATTAGTCAATTACAAGCAGATCAAGCTAGACAAGAAAAATTGGTTTTTAATCAAGACAGAATTGATATTCAAGCCCCACATTTTGTAATGTATGTACGTAAATTATTGGCTTTGAAGTATGGCGAAGATGTTGTATCTAAAGGTGGTTTAGAAGTCAGAACAACTCTTGATTTATCTTTACAAAATCAAGCTCAAGATATTGTGAGTGCTGAAGTGAGCAAACTCAAAACATTTAAAATTAGTAATGGAGCAGCATTAGTTACTAATCCTAAAACTGGTGAGATTTTGGCTATGGTGGGTGGAGCTGATTATTATGATTTTCTTCATGATGGACAAGTCAATGTTGTCATAAGACCACGTCAGCCAGGTTCTTCCATCAAACCTTTGACTTATGCCACTGCTTTCGAAAGAGGTAAAACCGCAGCTTCGATCATTGATGATTCTCCAGTGGTTTATCAAATTCCTGGTAGCAAACCTTATGCCCCAAAAAATTATGATGGTCGTTTTCATGGCAGAGTGACTTTACGAGAAGCTTTGGCTTCTTCATACAATGTTCCAGCAGTTAAACTTTTAGCTGAATTAGGAGTGGGTAGTCTTATTGATACGGGTGAAGCTCTAGGGATTAGTACTTGGCAAGACAGAAACCGCTTTGGCCTTTCTTTAACTTTGGGAGCTGGAGAAGTTTTAATGACAGATTTGGCCACTGCTTATAGTAGTTTTGCCAATCTTGGATATCCAGTAACAGTTAATCCATTTTTAGAAATCACTAATTACAAGGGTGATGTTCTTTATCGCAACAATTGTGCTTTAGACACGTCTAATTGTTATGAAGATTTAGAACTCAGTCCTAAAGCAGCTTATCTTATTACCGATATTTTATCTGATAATAAAGCTCGTTCATCAGCTTTTGGTTTGTTTTCTGTGCTTAATATTCCCAATCAACAGGTTGCTGTAAAGACTGGTACTACAAACAGCATGAAAGATAATTGGACGATAGGTTATATTAGCGATCGTTTAGTGGCTACTTGGGTAGGGAATAATGATAATACGCCCATGAGTTACGTAGCCTCCGGTATTACTGGTGCTTCTCCAATTTGGAATAAAATTATGCTTCTATTATTAGATGACAAAGCTCCGCATCGCTTTGCAGTTCCTCAAGATATGATTAAGGTTAAAATTTGTGCCACAACTGGTACTTTGCCCTGCGCCAAATGTCCTCGAATTACTGAAGAAATTTTTGTTAAAGGTACTCAGCCTCAAAAAGTTTGCAGTGATGAATTGTTTATGGATCTACCTGTTGAAAATCAAGGAAACTAAAAACCCAAGTAATATGGTAAGAATCAATAATAATGGGGCTACCCATCTTTGACTTAATTCTTCTTTCTCAATTTTTCTTTGTCTTTTTTTGGCTTGTTTAGCTAAGTAAGCCTGCTCGATTTTATCGGTTTTTTTAGCAACGTCTTTCACTAAATTAGGATCGCTTTGAAAAGTTTTAGTCATTTTTTTTCTTAATTTGTTCAACTTTTTCAACAATCAAATCTACTACTTCTTCGATTTCCAAATTACTAGTATCTAATACCCATGCATCAGGCATAATTTGCAAAGGATCGGTTTCTCTTTGCATGTCTCGTTTGTCTCTTTCTTTAATTTCTTCAATTACTTTTTCAATGGTAGTATCTATTCCTTTAGTTAAATATTGCATGTGTCTTCTAGTAGCACGTGATTGCAAATCTGCAGTAAGAAAGATTTTGAGATCAGCATCAGGCAAAACTCGAAAAGTAATATCTCTGCCTTCCATAACGACGTTTTGATTAGCAGCAATTTCTTGTTGTTTTTGAACCAAAACATGTCTTAATTTAGGTAAAACAGCTACTTTAGAAGAACCATCTCCACATTTTTGAGTGCGAATTGCCCAAGAAACGTCTTCACCGTCAAGAATCACGGTGGTTAACCTACCATCTAACTCTTTAGGTGGGATGGGGTTTCTCATTTCTAATTTACTTTTTTCAAGTAAGGCTACAACTTTGTCTTCATCAGCTAAATCAATTTCTTGGCGCAAGGCTAATAAAGCCGTAGCTCGATACATGGCTCCAGTATCAACATAAAGAAAGCCAAGCTTCTGAGCTAACAAACGAGAAACAGTCCCTTTACCTGCAGCTACAGGACCATCGATAGCAATTTGAAAAGATTTGCTCATACAAATTTATACTATTTTTTGCTGGTTTTTTTCTTTTTAGTGGCAGTTTTTTTAGTTGTTACTTTTTTACTTTGGACTAACCATTCTTCTCTATCAGAAGTGATTAAACCACCCAATCCAACTATTACGAGGATAAGTGGCCATAAATTCCAAAAGGCTGTGGGTAAATAACCCATATTTGAAGCCATGAAAATAAGTCCCATAACTACTAAAGTGACTGGCCAGAAAACTTTTTTAGGCATAATTTAATTAAAGCTTAATTTTAATAATAGAACAAGTGGAATTTAAAAATTTATCAAATACTGATTCTAGTTTTTTTATTTTTTGATGCCAATTCTCTTTGTAAATCTCTTTTTTTTATGCTTTCTCTTTTTTCATATTCTTTCTTACCTCTAGCTAAAGCAAATTCCAATTTAATAAGATTGTGTGATAAGAAAAAAGCGAGAGGAACAATAGCAAAGCCTTTTTGTCGACTGGCTTCAATGAGAGAGTTTAATTCACTTTTTTTGATTAATAATTTTCGAGATCGTTTGGGATCGTAATTTTCTTGTTTTGCGAAAGAGTAGCCATTAATTTGTGCATTAATTAGAAAAAGTTCTCCACCAATTTCTTTGATATAGCTACCATTTAAACTGGCCTGTTGTAAGCGCAAACTTTTAACCTCACTACCACTTAAAACTATTCCAGCAGTAAATTTTTTACTAATGGCATATTCATATTGAGCTTTTTTGTTGAAAACGAGTGACATGAGTGAAACCTATTTTAACATTGTTTAGCTGATTTGGTTATAGTTCTACCTCATAAACAACTGAACCACTCAAAGCATAGATTTTTTTCCCATCATTATTGAAAGCAATACTACTTACACCAGCTAATTCATTACTTTTAATTTCACTAATGAGCTGTCCGTCTTTAGTCAGAATTAATAGTCTTTTATTTTGTTTTTCCAAAATGGCCACGGCATTGGTATTTTCATTGGTGCTTAAAGAAATAGCGCTACTTGGTAAAGTGCTTAGGCCAGCGATTTGAAAATCAACTGTATAGCCTTTACTAAACTTTAAGAGTTTGCCAGATTTATCTCCCAACCATAAATCTCCATCAACTACTAAATCACTTGCGTTTTCAAAATTAATGCCTTGTTTATCAACCAACCAACCAATAGGGTCGCTAAGTTTATCGGCATTGTAATAATATCGATAAATATTTCTTTTATTTTGATTAATCAAATAAAGATATGGCCCAAAACTGCTTAAATGCTCAGCATCTTTATCAGATTCTCCTTCTTCTTTAATGTTAACGAACTTTTTTTCATCACTTTCTAAATCCAACATTTTAATACCATTACTAAGCACAAATAATTTATTTTCACTTACGGTAAAATCTCTAATTTTTTCGTTGTTCTCTAAAGCAATTTTTTCTTTATTCTGATCTGTTGTTATTTTTAAAATTTCTTGACCACTATTTTCTAAAATAAAAATTAAATTATCCTTAACTTCGATTTTAGTACCTAAAAAATTATCCAAATTATAGGCAATAGATAATTGGTCCAAAGAATTTTCTCCAGATATTTTAGCAATGATTTCTTGTAATTTATTAATTTCAGTTTCAATGAGTTTTAAACTTTCTCTATTATTTTTTTCTTTTTTTAAAGCTTCCATTGCCTGCAAACTTTTCTGAGCCTTTTCTCTTGCAGTTAGAGGTTGTTGCAAAACCAATTGGTCAATATTTTGTGTATCTTGATTAATAATGACAATTTTTTCTTGGATGTTAGAAACAATGGCTTGTTTTTGTTTATTAATTAAAGTAACTGTAATAAATAAAAAAATAATGGCCATTACACAAATAATTAATCCAGTTAAGAGTTTTTTCTTATTTTGATTTTTAACCCATACATAGATTTTTTTAAAAAATGTGGGAATTTTTTTAGCAAAATTAAGAATTTTCATTAACAAATTTTTTGCTTGTAAAACATAAGTAATTAATTGAACAAATTCAAATTTTGGTTTTTCTACAATATTTTCTATTTTTTCTTGATGAGTTAAAAAAGCTAAACTTGTTCCATTATTTTTATACTTTTCTTGCAACAAACTAATTTCACCAATTAATTTTTCTAAACTGACATTTTCCTCGAGCATTTTTAAAATAGTATCGCTTAATATCGAACCAGTTTTATTAATTAAAATAATTTGATCATTGTCTTTAAATGAGCCGGTGACAATTTTTATTTCATTTAAACTAGAAAGAATTTTTTTAACTTGTTGATTTCTTTTTAAAATTACTTGTCCAGAATAAGTGGCAAAAATAATTTGTTCTTCACGAAGTAAACTAAGAGCAAATTCTAATTCTAGTTTTTCTTGACGAGTAAAAGCTAACAAATCAAGAATTTTCTGATGCAATTGTTCTGGAGCGGTAATTTGCCAGGCGGAGAACGTATTAGCTAAATCTTTACAAAAACTGGTGGCATTTTGGCCTTTTAATGAGTAAGCAATTGTCAGTTGTTTATCTTGATTAGTAACAACTTCAGAACAAAAATCTAAACGGGGATGAGCTAAAACTGATACAAATTGAGCCTCTTTCACTGACTTTATCTTAACACAAAAAACTAGAACGAAAAATTTTATTGCTTAATACTTAAATTGGGCTGTCGATCAAGTTGATTTTCTTGAGTAAATTCATTTTTTAAATATTTGAATGAAGCGACTAGGCCAATCATGGCCGCATTATCACCACAAAGCTTTTTGCTATAAGGTACTTTGAGAGTAATTTTTTTGCCACTTAATTGTTGATATTTATGTAGAACTTTTCTAATTGTTTTACGGAGGTTGATATTGGCGGCAACTCCACCTCCCAGCCAAATTTCATTAATTTTTGTAGGAATGGCCTGGCCTTTTTTGAGATGTTTCATAAAATCTCGATTGGGATAAAGCATTTGCTCTAAATTTTGGCTAAATAAAATTCTCTCTAGTTTATAAGCAATTTGTTCAAAAACGGTAGTTTGTATGGCCAAAGCTAAATCATATGTGGTTTGTTTATTTAATTGACCTTGCTTTTCCAGATCAGCTATCAAATTACGTGCTGAAGTTTTAAGTCCAGAAAAACTTAAGTCAAAATTAGCTTGAGAAGTCATAGCTTTAGGAAAGACAAATTTTCCGGGCTGACCTTTTTTGGCAAATTTTTCCAAAAGTGGTCCAGCTGGATAACCTAAATTTAATAAACGACCAACTTTGTCTAAACATTCGCCAGCTGCATCATCAATGGTTTGGCCAATTTTTTGATAGTAACCGATTTCATCCACCAAAATAAATTCGCTGTGTCCGCCAGAAATCACCATGGCTAAGCTTGGCAAACTTTTTTTTAGTTTAGTTATTTTTTTTGTACTCTTGCTAAGAGTTATCGCTAAAGGTGAGAGTGCGTGCGCTTCAATATGGTTAATTGCAATAATCTTTTTTTTGTATTTTTTTGCCAATTCTTTGGCTTTTTCAATACCTACTTCAAGTGCTGGAGCTAATCCTGGCCCAATAGTGACAGCTATAGCATCAATTTCTGACCAATTAACTTGAGCCTGTTTCATTGCCAAATTAATGGTTGGATCAATATTTTTTTTATGTTCTTGTTTCGCTAGAGTTGGAAAAACTCCGCCGTAAGCTTTGTGAATTTGATTTTGAGAAGCAACGATATTACTAAGTATTACGCGACCCTCTACAACTGAGGCACTGCTATCATCACAACTGGTATCTATAGCTAGAATCTTTGGCATTTTATTTAATGATAATTTTTCTTTGATTATTTTCTTCACTAAAATTTAAAGTTAACAGATTGGTTTTCTTATTTAATTTTAACCATGTGGCTATCTGCTCAAACCATTCAACAACCACGACGTTATTTTTTTTGATTAGTTTTTTAATTTCTAAAAAATTTACTTCTTCTTGGCTATTAATTTTCCAAGCATCAACATGATAAAAGACACCTTCAGTGCCCAAGCGTTTGTAAGGATATTCATTGATATAGGAATAAGTGGGTGAACTAATAGTTTCTTGAATGCCAAGGAATTTAGCTACACCTTTAGCAAAAATAGTTTTTCCCATACCCAGTTGACCATTAAGAGCAATTAAAAGACCATTTTTTTGAATGTCATTTAGGTGATTGAGTAATAAACGGCCAGCTAATTCAATAGTTTCATTTTCGTTATTACTCCATAAAATTTCTCCTTCGTTGTCTTTTAGTGAACCACGCAAAGCGATGGGAGTAGAAAGAGTGGTATCAACCACAATTGAGGGTTCATTTTTAGGTAATTCACCAGCATCAATTACTAAATCAATTAGAGATTTCTGTCTTTCCGACAAACCATCAAATATGTCCTGGATTTTGTAAGGTCTTTTTTTGCCAGAAGCATTGGCTGAAGTGCTGGTAATGGCTTGTCCAAAATCTTTAATAATATCAATAATCAAGGCATAGTCAGGAATACGAATACCTAATGTGCCGAATTCAGAATTAATTCTAGAATCAACTTGGTTTTTGCTCTTAGAAATAACTGTGAAGGGGCCAGGTAGAAAATTTTTGTAAAATTTTAAAGCTTGTTCATTAATTTCTACATATTTTTCAGCCATATTTTGATCAGTGACGGCAATAGACAGGGGTTTACCTTCACGTCGACCTTTGTATTTAAGTAATTTATCAATGGCCTTTGCGCTCACAGCAGAAGCACCAATGCCATAAACAGTTTCGGTTGGATAAATTACCAAACCATCGTTTTTTAGGCAGTTGCTCACTGTTTTTATAATGTCTGCTCGATTAGAATTGAGCTTTAATATTTTCATATTCTTTTGTAAGATAGTAGGCCAATATTATAATGCCAAAAAGTAATAATCGTTATCAACTTTTAAATAATCTTGATTTACCAACTCCAATCTCAATTGAAGATAGTGCTGATCTTAAATTTGATCTTTATTTACGCTCGAGAGAAATGAAACAAATTGTTTCTTATCTAGAAAAAGTGATGCTAAAACAAAAAAGCGAACGCGATTTGTTTGTCGCTGAAAATAAAACGTTTATTGATTCTTTAATGAAAACTTTTGTGGATGATTCCAATTTAACTTTAGAAGGTATGCAAATGGATCAAGAATCAGCACAAATGTCGATGCAATTAGCTATGGATTTACGCAAATCCATTTCTCTGATTAATGCTCTTTTTTATGGAGTTGAAGGTTTGGTTAGTTAAAAATTAGCAATCAATAATACTTATTGCTAATCACATTTTTTTGTGGTAAATTTTGGCCACAGTATAAATTTAATTACAAGTTAGAAAAAAGGAGTTTAAAATGAAAGATCTCAATATCAAAAAAATTCAACCAACAAAAGGCTATGTTCTAGTCGAACCAGCCAAAGCAGAAGAAAAAACTGTTTCAGGTATTATTTTGCCAGAAAATGAGAGTGAAAAACCTCAATATGGAGTAGTTCTAGCTGTTGGCGAAGCTTCTTGTTGTTGTGACGAGAGCTGTTCTTGTGGAGATGAATGTGGTTGTGGATGTGAAGATAAAAAAGAAGAGAGCTGTTGTTCCTCTGAATCTTGCTCTTGTGAAGTTCCAGTTAAAATTGGCGACAAAGTGATCTATAAAAAATGGGGTGGCAATGAATTTAAGATTGATGACATTGAATATCAATTTTTAAAATTTGAAGATATTTTGGCAATTATTAAATAATTTTTAAAATAAAAATAAAAAGGAAATCAAATTATGTCCGCAAAACAACTTCTTTTTGGCGATGAAGCCAGACAAAAAATGTTAGTAGGTATTAACAAATTAGCCGATGCAGTGGTCACCACGCTTGGTCCTAAAGGTCGCAACGTTGCTTTAGATCGTTCTTGGGGTTCTCCTAGTGTGATTCACGATGGTGTTTCCGTAGCTAAAGAAATTGAATTAGAAGATCCATTTGAAAATATGGGCGCCGCTTTGGTTAAAGAAGCTGCTAATAAAAC
>CAZBVY010000015.1:0-11478 GCA_964495475.1 uncultured Pseudomonadales bacterium | reverse complement strand
CAACTTAGACCTCATTTTGTTTATCAATATCGATATGTTCCCAGTTTCAGTTGGATAAAAGAAAAAATAAAAACTTGGCAACCAGACATTATTCACGTTGATCATATTAATTCGGCACAATTTCTACCAAAAAAATCTTGGCTTCAAACATGTTGCCATCAGATGCCAAAACTAATCTTGGAAAATCATAATTTAGATCACGTATTATTTTTTACACGCTTCAAAGAAACTAAAAAATTAATTCGTAAAATATATTTATTACTGGAGGGTAGTTTAAATTGGCTTTATGGGGAAATTAATTACAAAAGATTTGATCACGTGTTTGCTATATCAGATTCTGAAATTCAATATTTAGCTAAAAAATCTAAAAATGTATCAACTCAAAAATTGGTTTATCCACTTAAAAAAGCTAAAGAAAACAAAATCAAACTTTATGACATTCTTTTTGTTGGTTATTTAGAATGGCCACCAAATGAAGTTGCGATGCGTTGGTTTATAGGCGAAATAATGCCTTTAATCCTCAGGGAATTGCCAAAAGCAAAATTACATGTTGTTGGGCATGATAATCCCAAATTAAATGACTTAAAAAATAATCAAAACGTGGTCTTTCATGGTTATCAAAAAAAAATTGATAAATTTATTAGTTCAAGTAATGTTTTTGTATTGCCTTTCCAAACTGGTGCTGGTGTAAGAATAAAATCTCTCACTGCTTTGCAAAATGGCGTCCCTATTGTCTCTACTAAACTAGGAATAGATGGACTAAACTTAATCAAGAATCAACATTATTTAATAGCAGAAACAAAACAAGAATTTGCCAAACAAGTGATTAAACTTTTAAAAAATAAGTCTTTAAGAGAAAAAATTAGCAAAGAACAAAAAAAATATTTTTTAGATAATCACTCGCAAAAAAATAACAAACTATTTTTAAAAGAATATTTAAAATGCACAAATTAAAAGCTTTAATTAAAAATTTCTTAGCTGAAATTTTATTTTTGATACAAAAAAATAGAAAAATAGTAGCTGGTAAACCTTCCGATGTTCATTTATCTATCACTGAAAACTGTTGTTTACAATGCAAAATGTGCAACATCTGGAAAATCAAAAATAAACAAAAAAATCTAGATTATCAAACAGCCACAAAAATATTAGATAAATTAGAAACTTGGTTAAATAATTGCCAATTAACTTTTGCTGGTGGGGAGCCATTTTTAAACAAAGATTTTATTAAAATTATTGGTTATGCACAACAAAAAGGTTTTAAAACTAGTACCAATAGCAATGGTTATGTAATCAATAAAGAGTTAGCTAAAAAAATTAATTCCAGTGGCTTAACTCAAATTTTCTTTTCAATTGATGGTTTAAATGAAAAACACAATTTTATCAGAGGCAAAAATGATTCTTTTAAAAGAGTTACTGATGCTATTAAAAATTTAAAACAAGATGAATCTACTAATAAAAAACCAAAAATATTTATTAACAGTGTTATTTCCAATAACAATTTAAAAGAAATTACTAAACTTGTAAACCTTGCACAAAAACTTAAAGTTGAAGGAATTAATTTCCAAGTTTTAATGCCCAATTTTGCTACAAGTTACAATCCCAATTGGTTTGAAACAAATCCTTTTTGGCCTAAAAATAAAAAAGAAATAGAGCTGACAATTAATAAGTTGATCACTCTAAAACATAAGAGTCCTAATTTTTTACTTAATTCAACAAGAGATTTTAAAAATTTTAAAAAATATCTAATCAATCCTAAACTTTATCAAGAAACTGAACAATGTTTAGTTGGATTTAATAACTGTATGATCGATTCTAGTGGCAATATGCGTCTTTGTTATGAAATGGGTACAATTGGTAATATATTGAGAGAAAATCCAGAAAAATTATGGATTGGCAAGAAAGCTAAGCAACACAGAAAACAAATTTTAGAATGTCAAAGACCTTGTAAATTATTGCCCTGCAATGATGTGAAAATTTTTAGTCTACTGAAAAATTTCTTTTTTAATTAAAAACTGATCGAAGAATTGTCCATTACTTCAATAATGCGTGCGTCTTCTAGGGCAAAATCAGCAAACTGTATCCAAATCATACTGCCAATTTTAATAACAGTTTTGTTAATATAAAACTCTCTATCCAAATCTTTGAAACATTTAACTCTCAATACTAATTCTAAATCTCTATAATCAGGATCATTTACTAAAATGTTTTGTCCTCTGATATCTGAAAATTCATAACTAGTAGCCACTCGATTTTTAACCTCTAGAATTTCTGCAACCAAATCTCCTTTAACATCGTAGGATTTAAGACCAGCAACTATTTGATTTGCTAAGGATGGATGAACAATTTTCTTTTCTACTCTAATAGTTTTATAAAAATATTCCATTTCTTGTTCATCAACTTTAACTACTAAACCTTTTAATTGCTCTTTATCAAAATTTAAGGTTAAAGATGAACCAACCACTAATGGTTTGAATTCATAAAAATATTGATTTTTATTTTTATCGAAATCAACTTTAACTTTTAAATCAACGTAGATATCTCTGTAATAAGCTCCCAAATCATAATTATCAATATTAATTACTTCTACAATCGGATTGCCTAAAGAATCTTTAATAAAATCACCAACCTTTAAATCGTTGACATACCAATAAGCAGGAGGAGAACCTCTATACCACCAGTCAGTATTTTCAACAGAAACACGAATATTGATCCAGGTTGATTTACGTTGCAAACGATTATAAGTAAAAAAAATAAGAACTATAAGTAAAGTAAAAAAGATAGCTAAATCAAAAAAATTCAATCTACTCTTTAAAAATTTTATTTTCTGTATAATACGAATCATGAAGGCTACCTTCTTTGTACTTAATTGTGTTTTTTTATTCAGTCTTTTACTTGTTAGTTCAAATAAAATGTTATTGCTGTTTAGTCTTGTGTATTTAATCATATTGATTAAAAAAACACAAAGTTACAAAGTTAGTATATTTTTAATGTTTTTTAATTTATTACCTTTTACAATTGGAAGAAATATTTTAGAAATCAATCTTTTGAAACAGACAGAAATTTATGGCTTCTCTTTATTTGATGTTAAATATTTTGTACCACTATATTTATCAGATTTATTTTTATTATTAATTTATCAAAATTATTTTTCTAATAAATTTTTTAGAAATCAAAACACTAAACTTAAAATTAATAACACAATTAAAATAACGCTCATTAGTTTATTGGTTTTTCTATCTTTAATTCTTTATAGAAGTGCTAATCATGAATTTAGTAATCTTCTCATTTTTGGTTCATCGATTATCTTAAAATTTATTTTGATTTTTATGCTTCCAATTATTATTCAATTAAAAACTAATAAAGATAAAAATTTGATTTACCAAGCCATAGCCTCTGTAACATTTTTTCAAACAATTATTATTTTTATAGAACAATTTAAAAATGGAAATATCAATCGTTTTATAGAAAATAGATTACCCGGATTAGAAATCGGTACCAGAGCTATTGAATCAATTAATTTATTAAGAGCAGATGGAACTTTTAACGAACCAAACATTACGGCAATTTTTCTATTAATGAATGGCTTAATATTGATCAATCTTGCTTTAAAAAATTTTAAGACAAGTAAAATTAATTATTTATATTTGGGAACCGGTATCTTGTCTTTTTTCTCCATAATTTTTACTGGTAGTCGTAGCCTCTATGGTTTAACTTTATTATTTTTAATTTTTTTAATAATAAAATATAAATCTTCGATTATAAAAATTAAATTAAAAATTCATAAAAATAAATCAGTTAAAATAATTTTTGCTTGTATTCTAATTGTTGGTTTTCCATATTTATTGACAAGAATAAACACCTTAAAAAATATTTTTAGTAATGATGGAAGCTTATCTTATCGCCAAAATTTAAACAGTCATGTGCTTTCCATGGCTCAAAATAATTATTTTGGAATTGGACTTGATCTTACTTCTTATTATTTAGCAAAAAATTTCAAGACTGTAGATAATCAATTTATTTCTTTTGATCAGGCACCGGCTCATAATATATTGGTGCAAATTTTCACAGAAACAGGTGTTTTTGCTAGTCTAGTATTTGTGTTTTTTGTTTATTATGCTTTAAGAAAAGGATTAATGACAAAAAATGACAGTTTTGCCTTAGCAGGTTTGGCATATTTTTTAGCTGCTCAATTTCATCCTGTTTTTACTAATCATTATGAATTAACAGCATTTTTCTTTTTATATTTGGGAGTGGGATTAAATGAAACTTAAATTTTGGATTTTATTGTTATTTAGCATATTTTTAATTTTCTTTTTTAAGAAAAATTACAGTTTAATGCCAATAAATTGGCAATTTTATACAATAAAAAGTGTTGGCGCTAATAATAAATTATCTTTATATAACAATTTAGTTTTTGATGAAAATAATTTATTTTTTAATACGCAAAATCAAAAAACTTACTCTATAAATCAAAATTCAGGAGAAATTAATTGGCAACTTCAGACTCAAGATTACAGTCCTTTTCCTCCACTTATTACAAATGACCAAATATTTTTATCAAATTTTGATGGAAACATATACAGCTTAGATAAAAAAACTGGTTATAAATTATGGCAATTTAATCTTGATCAACAATATATTCCTGATACTCCCATTGTTAGCTCTACAAAAAATAACATAGTTTTTTTTGGTTCTCGTAATGGAATTTTATATGCCCTAAATAAACAAACTGGCCAAAAACTCTGGGCAAAAGAGTTTAAAGGTATTGATCAAAACAAAGCTTTTGTGCCAGAAACTATTCATTTTGGGAGTATTTATGCAGATTCAGGTCAAGTTTATGTGATCAATGCCGTAGAAAAAAACTTTTCAGCATTTAATCAAATCAATGGCGAACTTAATTGGCAAATAGAAAATATTTCTTTTAGTTTTGATTCTCCATTGTTTTACGAACAAAGAATTATTCTTAAACAAAATAATATTTTGTTAAGCATAGATAAAATTTCTGGAGATTACACTGAAATTAAAAAACAAGGTAAAACACAAAGTAATTGGCAAATTTTTAAAGTTGAAAATGATCAAGAATACATCTTAATACTAGATGATTTAACTTTATTTAAACAAAGCATTGATTTTAAAAATACTAATTGGCTTATTAATAACTGCAACGCAGTGCTCCACGTACGAAATAAGATTAATGAGCCATTTATTGAATTAACCAATAACAAGATCATTACTCAAAATCATTTGTTATTAGAAAACAATGATCCACTTATAGCTTTGAATTATGAATCTGGGAAAATTGAATGGTCAGCTTCGTTAAATAGTTTAATTAACAATCAACTTATATTAGATGAAAATCTATTGCTGGGAGGATCTAACGGAGATTTAACTTCCATAAATACTAATAACGGACAAGTTAATTGGCAAATAAAACTGGATGGTGAAATAGTTCAATTAATTTTGATAAATGATCAAATCCTCAGTATTAATCAAAAAGCTGGTAAAAAAATTTCTTTAAATTATTTGACAAAAGATGGAAAAGAGATTTGGCAATATACTCCAGATCATTTAATTGATGCGAAAGAAATATATACACATAAAAATAATGTTTACTTTCTTAACACAGATAAAAATTTAATAGAAAAAATTAACATTACTAAACTAAATCCAAATCAAGAAAAATTAAAAAACGTTAATTTTTCTTATCAAGAAAATAAAGAAAATCACAACCCTTATTTGGAAATAAAAGAAGATATCCGTTTAACTTGGAAAATTAAAGAAAAATGGTTAAAAATCAAATATGTGATCAAAAATTTTAAACAAATATTTTCTTTTGAACTAAACGAAGAGATAAATAATGGGATATTTGAAATTTCCCTTACTCATGATGAGCAACTGTATTTAAACAAATTTATCGACTTACAAATAGAAACTATCTTTGCAAAAGAAAATGAACCAGAAATAAAAGTTAAAGGTTTTTATTATGATTACAACACTTGGAAAATCAGGTTTTTAGCTCCTAAAACTGGAAGTTATCAATATAGCATCACCATAAAAAGTCCTTATTTCATTAAAAAATTTTCTGGCAATATACAAATCAATAATGTTAACAACGAAACACTTAAAATTAATAACAATCAATTTACTATCAATGATAAAACAGTTTTTTTTCCAATAGGCATACAGGATTCTTTTGTTGATCGTAATTACAACGGAAAAATTACTGAAGAAATGCCCGATTCTTCTTCTCTACAACCTGTAATAAACAAAGAACAATATGCTTATTTAAATTTAGAAAACTATCTTGATACTTTTCAAAAAGAAGCTGGTTTAAATATTTTTAGATATGGAGTAGAAAATGTTTCTCCCGCTCTATGGCAATCTATCGATTTAAAAACTTTTTCTCTAGATGTGAATGGCGGAAAATTTGGCGATCAACTTTTACAAGAACTAAATAAAAAAGATTATAAAATTATCATGACCATCTTTGGTTTTTATCCACCTTACAGAACTAAAGAAGAAATTGGCAAACCGGAAAATCGCCAATCATTAGCAATTTATTTGGATTATATAATTGCCCGTTTTTCTCCTTATGTAGACTTATTTGAATTAAGTAACGAAGCAGAAGCTCATGTAGATTGGTATAAGTTTGTTATCGATTATCTCAAAGAAAACGATCCTTATCAGCGACCAATTAGCACTAATTGGGAAACAAATAAAATCGAAAACTTAGATTTTCAATCCATACATTGGTATAACCAAAATGAAACCCAGCCTGGATATTTATCTAGAGAAATAAATTATTTAAGTAAAAAATACATCAATGACAATCAACCAATTTTAATCAGTGAATTTGGATTTAAAAATTATAGCTGGTTTGAAAATTCATCTGAAAGCTTGCGTATTCTTACCTGGCTCAGTGTTTTTCAAAAAATGGGCATCATCTTTTGGAACCAAGGTCAAAATGGCATTTATGAAAATCCAGATAATGCCAATGTATATCTGGGACCAAAAGAAAGAAGTTATTTGCTTAGTTTGAATAATTTTTTGCCCAAAGATATGAAGCTACCAATTGAAACAAAACAATTTGTTATTGAGAAAAATAGCATACAAGTATATTTAATTAATAATCAAGAATTGATGTTGGGTTATTTATTAAAAATAAATAGAGACATTCAAGAGCCAGCTTACTTGAATTTAGATTTGAAAAACAAAGCCTTGATTCAATGGATTGATCCAAAAACAAATTTTGTTCTTAGTGAAGAAATTGTAGAAAAAAATCAATTAGATTTAAAAATACCAGATTTTGAAGTTGATCTTGCTATTAAAATAAAATATTTAGAATAAACAAATAAAAGTGTCTAAAAATAAACTGATTATCATGCCGATTAACGGCAATTGGGAACACAGTGCTGATTTTTTGCGTCAAACAGCTTTGGCTTTGAGTCAAAAATATACTGTTATTATTTACGATCAAAACAACGCACATTTTTTTCTCAAAAAACCATCCACTGTTCACTACCCCAAACATAAAAACATCTTTTTTCACCGAGTAAAATACTTTATACCTCTGAGAAGAATTAATTGGATTGAAAAACTTAATCATCAACTTAGTTTTTGGTTATTATTGCAAAAATATAAAAATGTAGAAAAAGTCTTATGGATTTTTTACCCAAATTTTTATGATTTAAGCAAGATAAAAAATAAAAAAATGATTAGTCTTTATGATTGTGTTGATTATAGTGAAAATTTGCAAAAAGAAATTCAATTGATTAGAAATGTGGATTATTTTTTTGTTAATTCTCTTACTTTAAAGAAATTACACAAGAACCAAATTAAAAAACCACTTTATATTGATGCACAGGGATTCTTTTTACCAGACGAAAAAAAACTAAAAAAACCTCCATTAAAAAAAATAAAACCAACAATTGGTTTTGTAGGTGGCATAAATTATCGCTTAGATTTTCCCTTATTAAATGAGTTAATTAACAAACATCCCAGTTGGCAATTTATTTTTTATGGCCCACGTCAAAAAGATACTACGAAAGATCATCTTTATAAAACAGATTATTGGCTTAAAAAAATAAAAAAACATGAGAATGTTGTTTTCGATCAGAGTAAAAATAGATATGAGGTTTATGGTTTAATTCAAAATCTTGATGTAACTATTATTCCCTACAACATAAAAATAGCCTTTAACAAATATTGCTATCCCATGAAAATTTTTGAATATTTATATTTCAAAAAACCAATTATTAGCTCTGCCATTGAAGAATTAAAATTGAAAAAATTTAATAAATTTATCAAAATAGCCAAAACAAATAGTGGTTGGGAGAAATATATAAAAGATTTTTTGGAAAATCAGCCTTCTTTAATTATCAAAGAACAAGGAAAAAAATTGGCAATTGCTAATAGTTGGGATCAAAAAATTAAAAAAATATTAAAATTGATATTTGTTGATTAAATCACAAATATAACCAACTTCTTTATTTTCCAACTCCGGATAAAGTGGAATTGAAAGAGTCCTTTTCGCATATAACTCTGCATTAGGAAAATCACCCTTTTTATAGCCCAAAAAAACCAGGGATTTTTGCAAATGAAGAGGAATTGGATAATAGATGCCACTACCTACTCCATGATCAGATAGATATTTAGCAAATTTATCTCTATTTTTTATAAAAATTGAAAAAATATATAAAGATGGCCTGCTGTTTTTAGACCAACTAATGGTTTGAATATTTTTGTTAGCAAAAACAGCCTGATATTTATCAGCAATTTCCAATCTTTTATTAATCCATGTTTCTAAAAATGGAAATTTAACATTGAGAAATGCCGATTGAAGATTGTCTATTTTTTCATTAAAACCAATTAAATTATGTTTGTATTTTTTTCCATAGAGACCATGTTCTGCACACATCTGAGCTTTTTTTAAAATTTTTTTATTACTAGTAGTAATCATGCCGGCATTACCCAAGGAACCAAAAACTTTAGATGGATAAAAAGAAAAACAAGCCACATCTCCGAAAGAACCAGTTTTCTTATTCTTATAAATTGAACCATGAGCATGGGCTGAGTCTTCTATTAAAAATAATTTATATTTTTTGCAAAAATTGACTATCTTGTTCATTTCACATGGTATTCCAGCAAAATGAACTATTAACACAGCTTTTGTTCTACTTGTTCTCACTTTTTCTAGTTCTAAAGGATCTATATTGCCTGTTTTTAGTTCTATGTCGGCAAAAACAGGTTTTGCCCCGGCCAAAATGATTGCATCCGTTGTTGCTGAAAATGTCATGGGAGTAGTAATTACTTCATCTCCATCTTTAAATTCAAGTGCTTTCATCGCCATAATCAAAGCAGCGGTTCCCGATCTAACAGCTAAAGCATATTTGCTACCAACAAAATTAGCAAAATTTTTTTCTAAAAGTTGAGTTTGTTCTCCATAGGTAAATTCATTTTTATCTAATACGTTTTCAAAAACAGAACTAAATGATTGACGTAAAGGAGTTAATTGTTTAGTTAAATTAAAAAGATTAATTTTCATAAAGAACGGCTTTTGTTTTACTTAAAAAATCAACGTCGCTGATGTAATCATTATATCTTTGATTCAATTTTTTCGTTCTTCCAAAAAAACTCTTAATTGATTTATATAATGGACTATATTTATTTTTGACCTCTACAATAGTTTGCTTTTTATTGCTATCAAACATCAAAGTTTCTGAAGAATTATCTTTTTCCCAAATAATGGCGCCTTTTTGTCCAGAAATAGTTAGTTTTCTTTGCGATGCTTCAGCAATCCAACTATAAAAAGTTTCTATATTCAAAGAATTCTCAAGCGTCATTAAAAAATTTACTTGTTTAAAATCCTTATTTGTAAAAGAGTTAATTAATAAATGATTATTATCTCCATCAAATAAATATTTGATTAAATACAAATCATGGATCATGAGGTCATCTGTCACTATAATTTTTGGCTTAACGATCGAGGAACTTAATCTTACAGATTCAATTTTTTGTAATTTGCCTATTATTTTAGAATCTAATAATTTTTTAATTTTTTTAACAAAATTATCATATAAAAAAATATAATCTACAAATAAAATTATTTTATTTTTAATTGCTAAATCAACTAATTCTTGAGCCTGATTTTTCTCTAAACATAATGGTTTTTCGACAAAAACATGCTTATTGAGTAGTAAAAACTTTTTAACTAATTCATAGTGAGTTTCTTCTGGAGTAACTATAAATACACAATCAAACTTAGAATTTTTAATTAAAAAATCATCAAGAGAAACATGATTAATTTTTGTATCGTAAACAAAAATATTTAAATCTTTAAATTGATTTAAAGTAGAAAAAACTTTCTTTCCCCAATAGCCATAGCCTAGTAATAAAACATTCATCTTGAAAGAGATTAGCTTAAATTTTTCCTTTTGTAAAATCTTTTTACCACATTTTCTTTAACTGGAATTGGAATAATTTTGGCAAAAAGGAAAGCATAAAATATTCCCTTGAGTAAAAGGTGAATTTTATGAAAAAAATTTCTTAAATTTTTAAAAGAATGAGATTCTTGCAAAAACATTTTTAAATCCTTTTTTGCCCCATAAAAAAAGTAAAAAAGATATTCATTAAAAATAGTTTTACATTCGCACACTCCTTGAAAAGCATAAAAACCGTAAACTACTAAACCACCAAAAGCATAAATTTCTGATTGTTTTTGAAAGTCTTTTTTATTTAAAAAACGATCATGATAAACAATCATCTTAGGGTTATAAGCAATTTTATAACCAGCTAAAAGAGCACGTAGAGTATATTCGGCGTCTTCAGCAGCTGGAATTAAACAACCTGGACCTATCCACCATTTATAACCGCCAATATTTTGTAATACTTTGGTTTTAATAACCACATTGTTATCAAAACCAACCTCTAACCAATGTTTCCCCAAACGACTGGTAACAGAAAAATTATTTGGTTTTTTACTAAAAGTGCTAGGACAAAATTTATTTTTATTTAATTGTGGTTTATATGGTTTAGTTTGACCATAAACTAAATCTATTTCTGGATTTTTAAGAATTTTTATGGCTTCATTAAGCCAATTTTTTTGAATGACACAGTCGTCATCAGTTAATCCTATGGCAAAAGAGGAAATTTCTTGTAAACCACAGTTTACAGCTCTACTTCTACCTTTATTTTTCAAGGGTAAATGAATAACTTGCTGTTCTTTATTCACATAATTAATAGCTGACCCTTGAGTGGCTAAGATTACTTTTTGTAAATGAGAGTTATCAATAATACTTTTCCAAATTCTTGCAAAAGGCTGATTTGGTCGATTAGTACAAACCAAAAGCGAAATCTTTTTTAACATAACTTTAATAAATTAAGTATCGATTTTGATAAATTCTTTTTTGGAATCTCACGAATATCTTGATAATTTGGAGCAATGCCATGTAGTAAATCTTGGTGACAAAGAATTATTTT
>CAZBVY010000014.1:0-11757 GCA_964495475.1 uncultured Pseudomonadales bacterium | reverse complement strand
CTTGATAATTTGGAGCAATGCCATGTAGTAAATCTTGGTGACAAAGAATTATTTTAGTATCTGCATTGGTCATTTTAAAAATCGCATCTTCGATTGATTGTCTTTTTCTAAGTGTTAGTAAGAATTTTGATTTTTCGATGAAAACTAAAACCGTATCGACATGTTTAATTCTGGTAATAAAAATCAATAATTTTGGTTTTTCTAAAAAAGACCATAATTTCTGATCAAAAAAATTCTGCCACAAAAGACTGTCTTTAACTTGATTGTAAAAATCTTGTAAATCAACTAAATAACGTTGAATTCTAGTTGATTGAGCCAATCTTTTCTCAATACCGCTAACAAGCAGTTTATTACTAACTTTGCAATTACAAGAAAGATTTCTTTCTATTTTAGTAAAGTCTGAAGTTCCATACCTAATGAGCGGAAAATCAACTTTCCACAAAGGAGTGATTACTATTTCTCCCTCCTTAGCTGGTCTTTTTGTTTCAGGATCGATGATTTCAACTATTTGATGACGATCAACAAAATGATAGTAATTGCGATGTTCTTTACAAGAAAAAGCAAAAGAAGCCAGTTCAGTAGCCCCGATAGTATCTATTAATTCTGCACCTAAAATTGATTTTGTTTTCTGGTTTAATTTTTCTACATCAGGAATTTTAACACCAGTAGTAATAATTAAGCGCAGTGAGGTTTTTAAATTCCTAGACTGAACATAATCCATAAAACGATAAACTACTGGAGGAATTGTAAAAATTACCGTCACCTTATAACGAATAATATCTTGAAAGATCTTATTTTCATCGCCATCTAGTGGAATATATGAGGCACCAATTTTTAAAAATGACCCAGATAATGGAATCATATGATTCTGTGAAAATTCTATAACACTGCATAAATCCGTGTTTTTGACTCCAATTAATTCAAATTTTCTTTTTTCAAAATTAACGTAATTTTGAAAATCATTAGAGGATAGAGGAAAAATCGCTTCTTCTCCATTGAGCGTCGCCATTGTTTTTAAAACATAGAAATTTTGGCCAATATTAATAGGCTTCTTTTTAATCAAATCAAAATAAATTTTTTTGTTAAGAATGGGAAACTTTTTTAAATCACTCACTAATTTTATTTTTTTTGGAGAAGAATTTTTTGTATAGATGTCACGATAGGCTGGTATTTTCCAGGCATTAACAATAATTTTTCTTAAACTATTTAACAGCATTAAAAATCTTCTTAATTTCTTTTAAATCAATTTGTTGGAAACTGTCAGTTTTTGCATTTTTAGGATCAGGATGAACCTCGATCATTAAACCATCTAATCCAGAAGCCTTAACTGCTTTAGACATTGGGAAGATCAAATCGGTTCGCCCAGCAGCATGGCTCACATCGACAATTACTTTATAAGGAGATTGCAATTTAGCTAAATAAGCAGTTTGTAAATCAAGAATATTTCTAGTATCAGGAGAATATCCCCTAATACCTCTTTCGCAAAGAATAATATTTGAATTATATTTTGCTACATATCCAGCTCCGCCCAACCATTCTTTTAAGGAAGATGACATTGATCTTTTTAAAATTATAGGAGTTTTGCTTTTGGAAGTTGCTTGACCAACTTTTTCCAATAAAGCATAGTTTTGAGCATTGCGGGAGCCAATCCATAAATAATCAATGCCCATTTTTATTGCTAAATCAATAGTTCTTTCATCTTTTACTTCAGTGGCGGTAAGAATACCTGTTTTTTGTTTAGCTTCTTTTAACCAATCTAGTCCCACATCTCCCACACCTTGCCAATCATCCGAGCTAGTTCTTGGTTTCCAAATTCCAGCTCGCATAATTTTAATTCCCAAAGCATCTAAAGACTTGGCTGTTTTTAAAATTTGCTCACGACTTTCAGCAGCACATGGACCAGCAATAAAAATAAATGATTTACGATACATATTTTTTTATTTCTTCTAAATTAAATTGACCAGTTGCTATCTTATTATTGGATGCAACATAAGTCAAAAAAGATCCTAAAAAAGGGAAAAATATTCTAGATAATTTGTATTCTTCACCCATTCCTACAACAATCATTTTGTCATTATATTTGTTTATGATTAATAATTTGGTAAGAGTTTTTAAATCTTCTGCATTTCTAACCAAGGTAGCAATTTTAATTAAATCAGCTTTTTTCTTTCTGGCTGAAGAGATTATTTTGTTCAACTCAAGAAAAGTAGGAGTTTTTTCAAAATTATGGTAACTAAGAATATATTTTGATGATTTTTTATCAAGCTTTTTAATTAAAGGTGAATTTATTTCCAAATCAATAAATTCATATCCAACATCAATCGCTGTTTGTAATAAAGAAATGTTTTTTAATTCTTCAAAATCAAATTTACCGCCATTAATTTTGGATTTCAATGTAAAAATAGTTTTTAAACTTAATAATTTTCTAAGTTCAATGATTAAATTTTCATTTAAATTGCTTAAATAATCTGCACGTAATTCAAAAAAATCCGAATCTTTTGCAACTTTAGAAATAATTTTACTTGTACTAAAAAAATCAGATTCAGCTAAAACTGTACAAATTTTAATTTTTTTTCGCATTTTTTTTATAATTTCTTAGAAAATTAAAAATAACTACCGAAACAACTTTTTCATCAACAAATTGATCATAAAGCGCTTCTCCAATCGCAGATGGCAAAGTCCAATGAATTTTATTTCCCATTTTCTTTTTATCAAATTTCATTTTTTCCATAATGTTTTTTTGGTTTAAATTTTTGCTTAACTTGAAAGAATAATTTGAATTGATCACTTTTTTAATTTGTTTTAAATCTTCTTGTTTTAAAAGACCACATTCTTTCGCTATTTCACTTTCTATTAACATACCTATCGCCACTGCTTCTCCATGAGTTAAAAACGATTTAGTCTGCAAAGAAAGAGATTCAAAGGCGTGTCCAATAGTATGACCAAAATTCAATAATTTTCTTGGACCAATTTCTAAAAAATCTTCCTCAACTAACTTAACTTTGAAAGAATAAGATTTATTAATTAATTGTTCTAATTCTTTTAAGGAAAATGATAAAAATGGTTTAGAACTAAGCAAATCAAACATTTTTTTGTCAAAAAGAATTCCATATTTCAATATTTCAGCAAATCCAGATAAAATCTCTCTATCTGGAAGAGATTTAATTAATAAAGGATCAATAATTATAAGACTTGGATTTACAAACAAACCGATATTATTCTTAACGGCATTAAAGTTAATAGCAGTTTTACCACCGATTGCTGCATCTACTTGAGCTAAAAGAGTTGTTGGAACATTAATAAAACTTATTCCTCTCATAAAAGTTGCTGCAACAAATCCTCCCAAATCAGAAATCATGCCACCACCAAAATTAATTAATAAAGAATTTCTATCAAAAGAAAAATCAAATAATTCTTGCCAAACCTGCTTAACTGTTTTCAAATTCTTTTGTTCTTCTCCAGAACTAATGACAATTATTTTAAAATTTTTAAATGGAAATATTTTTTTTAATTGTTTTCTATATAAATTAGCCAAATTAATATCAGTTAAAACAGCAACTTTATAATATTTGTTTAGATCAATTAACTCGTTCAGCTTATCTAGACACCCAACTTGACAAAAAATTGATGATTTATTTTTCATTTTGTTATTAAATATCTCAGCTTACCAGATTGGTAACCAATCCTTTTTTCTTGATTTACTAATTTAATAACAACATGAACTGGCGAGTGAGAAGAAATTAGTTTGGAAATAGTTTTTTCTAATTTTTCGCTAATGTTTTTAATTGTTTTTGTAGAACAATTTAAATTAGATTTAACATAAAAAATAATTTTTAAATTAAGTCCCTTTGTCGTTTGTTCCTCTTCATACTGAAACTCTTTATAAAAATATTTATCTAAATCTAAAATGGCAAAAGCATTTTGCAAATCTTCAATAGAAGTTTTTCTAGAAAGATTTCTGCCATAAATTACTAGAACTCTTTTATTTTTTGGGTAAATAAAATTAATCTTGTGTCTATCTAAAACTTCTTGAATATATTTAGAATCTAAAATTATCCCTTTATCATGAAGGTTGTAACGAACTAGTGGAATTACCTGATCAACCGTTACTACTATTTCTCCGTCTATTATTTCTGTAAATTTTTTAAGAAAATTTACTTCAACTACAGTTGGTAAGTTAAAAGTTTTAAATAAATCAAACCTCAATTCTTCATTACTCAAGCACATACCAATTAATTTATTTATTTCTTTTGATTCAAAACCAATCATTCCCGCTTCAGTACTACCATAAAAAGAAACGATGTCTTTGCTTGTCCCACCAATCTTTTCGGCCATTTCTTTACGCCAAAGCGGACTAACGCTTTCACCAGCAAAGACTATTTTTAAATTCCACTGGTCAATTGGAAATTTCTTTTCAATAGCTAAATCTATAAAATCAGCGATAATCGGTGGATAACCGATGGTAATAATTTGTTCATAATGAGAGCGTAATTTGTTTAATAGAAAGACTGTTTGTTCTGTATCAGCATTTGGAGTAATTACACTAATTTTTCCATGCACGCTGCCTTCCCATGAAGCCTTAACATGCATCATTCCTGCCTGAGTCGTGCCAATACCAAAAGCAATGATAATCAGGGTTTTTTTCTTGGTAAAAGAAAAATGACTTTCCAAAAACTGAGTGTGGGGGGGTTCCAAACCCTGATCATAATCATAGTCTCTGGGCCAAATTGTGGGCTCTGCAGTCGAACCAGAACTCGTGCAAATCATGTAATAATCGGCCAAGCATTTGCCATCATACATTCTTTCTTCTAAAAGATATTTTTGAGTGTAATTGTCTTTGTCACAAATTGGTAAATCTGAAAAAGCCACCTTTTTAAAATCAATTTTATGAGATTTTAAATGTTTTTTATAAGCCAAACAGTTAGAAGATACTTTGTTATAAATATCTGCAATATGTTTTAATTCTTTTTCATGTTGTTTAGTCATTATTTATCTTTCTTAAATAATTCAAGACGAATTTGCTGATTTTTACTAAAATGCTTTTCATAATAAAGAGTACTAGATTTTTCCTCTTTGTTATTGCCACCACCGACATTTTTAAATTCATTTAATGCTAGAGCTGTTTGCAAAATATTTAATATAGATTCTTTTGATTCGATTGCAAAATGTCTCAACAATAAATTTTCTTGTGATATTTCTTCATCACTCAAACCATTTTCTATCAAAAAAATTTCAATTTCTTGGTTTTTATTATTTTTTATTTTTTTGATATTACCAACAATGTTATCTCTGGAATATTTTTCTATTAAATGCTTTTCTATTATCACGCTTCTAAAACTTTTAGTGAGTTCATAACCTAATTGTAAAAAGGCTTTTTCATATTTTAAAAAAGCAGAAATTGGCAAAATCCTAGCATAATGAACTGGCTTGGTACCACCAAAAATTTTAGCAATTTCAATACTAGAAGATTTTTCCAAAATTGAATTAATAAACAAATTATAGTTTTCAAAAAAGAAATTCGTTCTATAAAAATCTATTAAATAGCTATCTTTTTTATCCATTTTTAATTTAGTAAATAATTCTTGCATTTTCATTTCTTCACTAGAGTTTTATCGTATCACAAGTTTTGCTCCTTTTATTCTCAAGCTATTAATTGTAGAAATAGTAATAAAGATCATGTATTTATATAAAACTATAGCACTCAATTTTTTAGACAAAATTAAATGGTTAGGTTTAAGAAAAATATATTATTTAATTAAGAACCATATTAAACAAAAAAGAATAAAAGGTAACCTAATTGTAAAACAACTAGGCCAATTTATTATAGAAAATTACGACGGTTATGAAGGTCAAAATGTTAATTTTAAAAAAGGAGATCTTGGTTTTGGATTATTGCATTATTCACTAATCCAAAATTTAAAACCAAAAAATATTTTGGTTGTTGGTTCATTAAAAGGATACATTCCAGCTATCATTGCTCTTGCTTGTAAAGAAAATAATTTCGGACATGTGGATTTTGTTGACGCTGGCTTTGATGATCAAGCAAAAGGAAAAAATTGGTGTGGAATTGGTTTTTGGAAAAAAAATGATCCTAAAGAACATTTTGCTCAAATTGGTGTTGAAAAATTTATTACAACACATGTAATGCTTGCTAAAGAATTTGCCAAAAAACATCCTAAAAAAAAGTATCAATACATTTATATTGACGGAGATCATTCCTATCAAGGAGTTAAATTGGATTATAAGCTTTTTTATTCTAAACTAGAGAGAGGTGGTTTAATGAGTTTTCATGATATTGCTGTCACTGGCAAATTATCTGGAAATTTATACGGAGTAAATAAATTTTGGCAAGAATTAAAAAGTAATAAAAAAATTAGCTTTCCTTTTCCTAGTAATTCCGGCCTTGGATTTTTGCAAAAATAGATATGTTAAATTTACAAATGAAAGTCGATCAGTATTTGCATAAATTAATAAACCTGGACGATGGTAATAATTCAAACAAGCTACTAAGTTTTCTAGAAAAAAAATTTCTAATTTATAAAATAAAAAAAGAATTAAAAAACGAAAGTAAAAAAAACTCAATTCAACTCCCATTAGCTAAAAAAATTAATCGCTATGCCAGTAAAATTATCAGGTCTTTATCTGATTACATGCCAAACAATTCTGGCAATTGGACCATAGAAAATCCTCACTCAATTAGCACTAAACTAGAAAAACAGGTAATTGAAAAATTGAAAGATTATTTTCACTGCCAAAACAATAACAAAATTGTTGGTCATTTTACATCTGGATCAACAGAAGGAAACATATATGCTGCCTGGCTTGGTAGAAATCATCTCATGAATAAACTCGAGCTCAATTCTATTAAAAACATGGTTTTATTAATTAGTTGTCTGGGACATTACTCATTGAGAAAAGCTGGAGATATTATTAATGTTGAAAGTGAAGAACTAGCTATTAACGAACAAAGCTGGAATATTGATCTAGATTACTTAGAAAAAACCATTTTAAAACTCTATAAAAAAGGTATTAGAGGTTTTTTATTACCTCTGACACTTGGCTATACTCTTACTGGAACAGACGACAATATTGAGAAAATTTGTCAAATATTAAACAATTTTAAAAAACAACATAGCAATATGGATTTTTTCATTTGGATAGACGCTGCTTTTTCTGGCATTAGCAAAATGGTTTTAGAAAAAAAATTTCAACCCCTAAAAAACAGATGTGTCCAACTAATCACTACAGATTTTCACAAATTACTGGCAGCACCATATGGTTCAGGGATTGTTCTTTACCGAAAATCATTAATAAATACAATTAAAAAAGAGAAGATTGCTTATACAAACCAATTCGATTTAACTTTGCTTGGATCTAGATCTGGAATAAATGTAATAGCAGTTTGGACAATTTTAAAAAATCTTAATAAACAAAAAATGTATAGAGTTTTTTATAATGCGATCATTAGAAAAGAAACATTTTTAGACGAAATTAGAGACAATAACCCTGAAATAGAAATTTTGAACAACCCTACATCAACCCAAGCTTGTTTAATAAAAAACACGAAAACAAATATTAAAGATCATGATATCTATTTCCAAGGATATAATTTACTTTTCCAAAATCAAAGAAAAAATAAAAATATTAGCAAACTGTACTTTTTTCCAAAAATATAATAAATAACGCAATTTTCGTATTGACACCAACTGACAAATTGTTTAGCATTAATTTAAATATGAAAAAATATATAAAACCAAGAGTAAAAGTAATTGATTTAAAAGTTGTTTTGGCTCCAAGCGGCGAGTAATTAGCTCAGTTTTTTCCATTTTAGTCGGCTTGTTAAGAATCTAGTAACTTTTTTGTTTGCCTTTTGAAAGAGTTTTGATATCAGTTGCTGATCTTCTATGCTTTTGTAAATTGTTTTATCTTTTACTCCAGCTTCGAGAAAAGCGTGTTTTCTAGCCCCACAGGTTGTGCAATTTACACCGCATTGATATTTTTTAGAGTAATAACAACTCCAGGTTTTTTCCAGGGGCAACTTGTTTTTGACCCCCCACTTAACTAAATCTGCCTTCTTCATAAATAAACCTAATTCTGGCTCTAAACAGATTGATACAAATTGCCAAGAATAATCTCCTGTTGCAACACACATATTACACATGATTGATCTCAGAGCTGTTAAGGTCTGATGTAGAGTAAATTCTCCATCATTAGCAACAACTGCAGAAAAAATAGTATTAATTCTCTTGGCTTGAGTTGCATTCAAATACATTCCATAACTACGAGCCAAAAGTGGAAAAATAATAGAAACACTAAAAGAACCATTAAAAGACATTCGTCCTTTTTTAAAAGATTCCAATATTACTTCTTCCTTCAAATCTTTTAAAGTATTTTCAACTTTTATTGAATTATTATTTTGTTTTATATCAAAATTCACATATCTTCTATAGTTTTTAGGGAATTTTTTCTTATAAAATCTATCAAAATACTTAAAAGCAGCATGTTCTCTTTTAAATCTTCTCTGACCGCTATCTATAATAATTGGATAAACATTCAAACCATATTCTTTCATTAAAATTCCCCAAACAGTAATTGAATCTAATCCACCAGAAACTAATAAGATAACATCAGAACCTCTTTTAGGCATTTTAAAAACATAACCCCGTTCATTCTTTAAGATTTTTTCAAAAATCTTAATTTTTTTAATGTCTTCTAGTTTTCTTTGCCTAATTAAAGAATAAAAATGTTTTTTACTGATTTCTTCCATATCATCTATTTTACCTTTTTCACTAAATAATCCTTGGAGCATTGTTCTAAAAATTCCTCAACGTCTTTTGTAATTTCCAAAGAGTCAACTGTTTTATAAATTGAAGCAATCTCTTTTACTAAAGAATCTTTTGATTTCTTTTTTTCCAAAAAATCCCAAATTAAAGATCCGACTTCATTTAGCTCTACTATTTCTTTTTTATTCTTTTTTAAAACTAATGTTTTTTCGCCTTCTTTTTTGAAATGAAGACTTTTATCACGAATATAAAGTATTTTCATATTTTTATATCTAAAAATTAATTACTTTGCCTAAAAACACACTTTCGTTAACAATTGTGTCATCAGCAACATTATTACTATCGCCTTTAGTTATAAAAGAGCCCTTAAAAATCCTTTTATAAGCTCTGTGGACAACAATGTTTTTGAGCTCATTATTCCAATAAGCAATAATATCACCAATTTTAATATTTTTTAATAAACACCTTTCGATTCTAAGTTCTTCTCCTTTTAATATTAATGGCTCCATACTACCGCTGATCGCTTTGGCGTTAAAATTTTCTCCAATTGGCAAAGTTTTTAAAAAATCAAAAAGCAAACCTGCATTTTTATTACTTTGATTTTCTTCAAACTGCAATGATTGACGCTGCTTTTTATACCCAACTATCACTTCTTTTCCGCCATCCATCAAAATTTCTCCATCATGAATCCAAATAAAACGATTGCATAATCGCCTCAACAAAGGAAGCATGTGACTGCAAACTATAATAGTTTTACCTTTATCAAAAATTTCCTCAACCTTATCATAAGCTTTTTTCTGAAAATCTTGATCACCAACGATAATTCCCTCATCTAGAATTAGAATGTCTGGGTCAGCACTAATCGCAATAGAAAAACCTAAGCGCAAAACCATTCCTGAAGAATAGGTATAAAGCGCTTGGTCAATAAATTTTTCTATGCCTGAAAAATCGATAATACTTTGCTCCAATTTTTTAATATTGGCAATATTCATACCCAGTAGAATGCCGTTTAAATAAATATTTTCTCGACCAGAAAATTCTGGGTGAAAACCAGCAGTAATGTCAATTAAAGAAACAATCTTGCCACTATGTTGAACGCTTCCATGAGTGGGGTTAGCGATGCCTGTCATTAGTTTAAGCAAAGTGGTTTTACCAGCCCCATTATCTCCTAAAATTGCTACTTTTTCTCCTTTAAGGATATTAATATTTATGTCTTTAAGAGCAAAAAATTCTTTTTTGTTTATAGAATTACGCAAAAAATAACGCTTACTAACGTTTTTCATTACAATCGCTGGTTTTTGCGTGTTCTTTATTTTCATTTACCTAAAACCAATCGTCAAAGTTTCTACTTTCTTTTTTGAAAATGAACAAAGAAAAGAGCAGAAAAATAAAAGATAATATTCCAACTAAAACTGTAATCTGAACATTAAAGCTCATTCCTAGAGTAATTGCTCTGAAAACTTCAATAAAACTAACTAAAGGATTCCAATAAAGAATTTGTCTGAAAAATTCTGGCAACATGTCTAGACTGTACACAACTGGCACTGCATAAAATAATAATTGCACTGCTAACTGCACAATAAAATTTAGATCTCTAAATTTTACATACTCGGCAGAAATAATTAAACAACTGGCCAAGACGAAAAATAGAAAAATTACAAAATAGATAAAAAATAGAAACATTCTAGAAAATAAAAAGGATAATCCCGCCAATAAACTATTCTGCAAGAGTACTAGAAATAATAAAAACACTAAACTAGCAATCAAGGTATGAAATAAATTAGCTAATACAGCTGATACTATTAATAGTTCTCTAGGAAAAGCAGCCTTTTGAATTAAAGATCTCTCTTGCACCAAAATGGGTGTGGTACGCAAAAGTGAATTAGTAAAAAAACTCCATGGTAAAAGGCCTGCAAATAAAAACAAAAAATAATTCTCAATTTTCATCGGTACAAAAAACTGAAAAACCAGACCAATGATTAACATTTGTAATAAAGGATTTAAAATCACCCATAAAAAACCTAGCAATGTTCTTTTATAACGTGATTGAATTTCTTTTTTAGTTAAAAGCAAGACAAAATCTATATAATATTGCCAAGTTGCCAATTTAGTCATCTCATATGAGAAGATACCATATCAACACCCTCTTGCAAAGACAAATAAAAATAGGTTATTCTTAAATAGTTAGCATTTTTATTTGCTACTTGGCTGTCAATGTATAACCCTAAAGACTTTATTCCAGCGAAATATAAAAAAAATACTGATCGAGTTGAAGATTTTTCCAACGATGCAAAAATCGATGTAAAAACAGATTCTCCCTGGAGTGATTTAGCTAAAGAACCAGAAGTACCTGAATATAGAAGTAGCGTTACTTTGGATGAAAAAGGCATTAAAAATGAATTAACTGCCTCTGATAAAATTGCAGAATTAGCAGAAATATCTCAAAAACAAACCTCTTCTACAAATCCTAAAAAGAAATCGAAAAACACTAAGAAATTAACTGGTCTTATAATGGTGCTTTTCTTAGTTATTGGTGTTTTTGCTAGTTATTTCTTAACCAAACAGAATCAAGATTTGAGACAGCAAGCTTATATACCCTGCGACACGGGAGATCCTTATTGCGGTGCTAATGGCAGGTGTTTATCCGGTTATAAAATGGTAGATGGAGAATGTGTATCTACCAATGTCACTGTTACTCCTACTAGTTGCGGAAACAACATGCACATGGTCGATGGCAATTGTGTGCACGAAACTTGTAGAAAATTAGCAAATGGAAATATTCTTTGTGGTTATGTTACCGATCAAGATCCCTGTACTGAAGAGTCTATGGGTGGGGATTGGTGTGATGATCCAAATACTGGAAAAACTGAAACATGCGAAGAGGCTGGTTTAATAAGATGTCAGTGTAGCGGTGGATGGTGGGTAATTGGTAAAGCAGACGGCTGTGGTGAGTTGTGTGGCGATGCTAATGCAG
>CAZBVY010000013.1:0-11775 GCA_964495475.1 uncultured Pseudomonadales bacterium | reverse complement strand
ATCCCATCTTCCTGATAAGATCGCTTAATTGATAAATGATAATTTTCTGCTTTGTGGCCATTGAGTTGACCATTTTTAACTCTTCGAATCAAATCCTCAGCAATGCGTTTGGAAGTTTGACCATCACCGAGAGTGTGTTGCCACTTAGTGCTTGAGATTTTTTCTAATTTTTGATAGATGATCGCACTTGGATATTTTTCCGCCTTACTAGGATCAAACTTGACACTCGACTTAGCATCATAAACTTGTGGTCTTTCAGTGGCGCGACGCATTTGCACGGAAGGTACGCCTAACACTGAGGCTTCTTCCACCACCGTACCAGAATCCGTCAAAACACCGCGAGAATTAACTAACAGCAAAATAAATTCTTGATAACCAATCGGGTCAACCATGATTAAATTTGCTGGTAATTGGCTCTGAGTTTCTTTGATGACTTGTTGGGTTCTGTAGCTAGCCGGAAAATAAACTAGGTGGTTAGAATCAGTTACCAATTTGAGGATTGCTTGAAAAGATTCCGGATTATGGACATTTTCACGACGATGACAAGTCATTAGATAATACTGTCCCTTTTTCACTTGGTGTTTAGCGAAAAATTCTTCATTAGCTAGAGACTCGAAGTAATCGAGTCGTTTAAAATAGAAATTGTTTAAGATATCTACGATCGGATTGCCGACCACCACGATATTGTTAGGATTCAAACCCTCGCTAATTCCCTGTTGTTTATATTCATCAAAATAGGCATAGATTAGATCAGATAAATGATCAATCATGGTGCGATATTTTTCTTCGGGCATGCGCCAGTCATAGGAACGCATACAGCCTTCAATGTGAACGATGGGAATATTGAGTTGAGCTGCCGCCAAACAACTTGCCACTGTATTAGTATCGCCCAGATAAACCACTGCTTGGGGTTTAATTTCTTCTAAAACTGGGTAAAGTTTATTAATAATTGAAGACACGATTTCAGCGTCATTTTTTCCCTGAGCACTCAGTTCGATGTCTGGTTTAACTACTTCTAATTCACGGAAAAAAATGTCTTTTAAATTATCAGAATAATGTTGCCCGGACCAAATAAAGACTGTTTCGAAATCAGTTTCTTTTTTTAGCAAATTAATAATCAATGAAGCGCGAATCACATCTGGCCGAATACCAAGAATGAAAGCTATTTTTGGCTTTGCCATTATTTTTTCTCCATGAAATTTTTTAATGAGATCAATGCCTCTTTCATCGGTGTTTTTTTCTTATTAGAAGATAGAACGTCAAACTTGCTGGAAAGCGTTCTGTCCACTGGTTCACCAACATTATCAACTTTAGTGATTTGATAATCTTTGTCAAAGACCTCTGCCATGATACAAAGTAGCTCATATTTGTTAACCGTTGCGTTGGGCGAATAATGATGAGTAAAGGAAATTTTTCTTAATTGCTCAAACAAATTTTCATCAATGATGCGTTGGCAGATCTGAGAGAATTGTAAGGTAGTAATGCCATTCCAATGATGATGCGCAAACCCCTGAAGTTTAGCGCCAGGTTTTTGGGTCAGAAACCATTCTAATAAACTAACGTGCTTGCCTTGTTCCGGACCGATAATTGAGCAGCGAATATTAAGTAAATTGGAACTCTGCACCTCACCTAGGCTTTTGGTTTTACCATAGACATCTAGGGCATCGTGTAAATCGTCTTCGTTATAACTACCCTTTTTACCAGAATAAACACAGTCAGTAGCGATTTGTAAAACCTTGGTTTTGCTGTCCAGCAAAAATTTCGCTAACTGATGAGGAAAAAGTGCATTGACATTGATAGCGTTTAAAACGCCTTCAGGATCATTATCTTTACAGTACGGCTTGATGATGCCAACACAATTAATGATGTAGTCAAAATCTTTTAATGACTCATATTTTTTAGGATTCTTAAGAAAATCATAAGCATCAAAAAATAAATTTGTCTTGGTTTTTTTTCTAGAAGTACTAGTTATTTGATAATCAGAGTTTTTTTGCAAATGCTTAAAAACCATTGAACCCAACATGCCCGTGGAGGCTAAAACTAAAATTTTTTTCATTTGTTCCTTTATCTATTTTCTACTTCCCAAATCTCTTCACCAAAAAAATCATAGGGAAAACGATAATCATCACCCAAAGATTCTTGGAGCGTGGTGGTAGAAAAGAAAATGATTTTGGTATTTTCTTCTAAAGCTTTAAAACCATTGGCATAGCCAGAGGGAACATAAACAATTTTTGGTTTGGCGGCTGATAAAACCAATTTTTCAACCTTGGTGTTTTTATCTAATTTTTTATTGGCATTTAATTTAGCTAAACACAAAATAATTGAACCAGAAGCAACATAAACATATTTAGCTTCTTTCATGTGTCCGTGAAAGGCACGTACGGTGTCGTCATCATGATTTTCTACCTGATAGAAACGTTTAACATCTTTGAAATCGAATTCATTAATAAATCGCAAACTGCCGCGATCATCTACAGCGATGTCTCCATTTAAAATTTTAATATCTTCTTGTGCTTGTGCCATAAAAACTCCTTTGAAACCAAGAATTAATACTTAAACATCATAAAGTCAATTATTGAGAAAATCAACCGCTTAGATTTATTGGCTGATCTTAAAAATCTTACACGCCCCCACGCAATCTTCTTTTAAAAGTTCTAATATAAAACCATTGGTTTTATATTCTTCCAAAATGGGCCAGTCATTCCTGCCAAAACCCACTGTTGTTAAATAAATTGCTCGTCCTGCTTGCAATTGTTCTTGATAATAAGCCATTAATTGATTGGGATCGAAATCTTCTCCCCAGATTTTTTCTTTGATCATACTTTGATTAGCGCTTAAGGGTAAAATTGTGTAATCATTTTGACGATAAAAATCCCAGACAAAAGGTGAGAGGCTGGAAATAATAATTAGTTTTTGGTCTGTCTTTTCCATTTCTGTTTGTATAAACTGATCAGCAGTCTGTACTCCTACTTGCCACCAAGGCATTTCTCCGCCTTTAAAATTGAGTAAGAGTTGAGTTTTGAGATCTTTAAAATTCATTAATAAAAAAGTTCCTGCTAGAAAACCAACCGATCCTATTTGTAAGAAATTGGTGATTTTTTGACCAAATTTCTTTTCACCTTTTTTTACCAACCATCCAAACATAGTTGCTGTTCCAGTAAAAATGATTGGAATAAAAATAAAAGCATAGCGACCCTCAATCATTTGAATGATTGAGAGAAAAGCTAGTTGAGAAAAAGTTAAAGCCAAAAGTAAAGTAGCTAGCTTACGTTGTTTAAGTAATTTAAAGATTGCGTAAACGCACCAACTTAAAACAATTCCCGCTAAACCAGTCGGCAAAATAGCCTTAGTGTACCAAAGATTATAAATTGGAGCACCCATCAATGCATTAAAATACTTGGGGAAACTTTCAGAGAAATACTGTAGTGATAGCCAACTGGTCTGTTCTTGAGCTCGCAGGTCGCTGTGTAAGTTTCTCTGGAACAGTTGACCAATGTAATTAAAGAAATGTTGACCGTTAAACAATAAAAAAGTAGCTAAGGCTAAAATAACTAGCAACAAAATATTTTGTAGTCTTTGTGATTTCTTTTGTTCTGTCCAGATTCTCCACGTCCAAAAAAGCAAGAAAATCCCAGTAATCGGTAAAGAAACATATTTACTCCCATAGCAAGCTACTGCCAAAAATGTTGCTAAAACTAAGTTTTTAGTATTTAAAGGTTGTAGTGCTAAGTACAAACCGCCAAAACAAATTGGTAAGAGTATGTTTTCTGCCATTGCCAAAGAAGTTTGCCAATAAATGACAAAAGAAGTTACGTAAGTGAAAAGTAATAGACCCGTCGTCCACACAGATTTAGTGAGTTTGCGGCTAATTTTAAAAAGCAAGATAATGCTGATTACGCCCAAAATTAAATTAGCAAAGTAATAACTACGAGCATCGCTACTGAAAAAATAAATAGGAATCAGGGTCAAGGAATATAGTGGTGGCACACCGATAGTAGTTTTTCCACCCTCTCTGGCAAAGCTAAAACCACTGCCATCTACAAAATTTCTGGCTGGCACTACGTAATGCAAACTGTCTGGAAAGGGATCAAAATTGCCAATTAAAGAACTAGTGCCGTAGGGATTTTTGAAGGATAAAATTAAAAAAGTGGCAATAGCCAAGATTAAAAATAAAGGATAAAGCAATTTTTGCATTTTAGACTTAGTCTACTCTTAACTTCTAAGATACATTACAATACAGCTAGAGTGCAATCACCTTTAAAGATTTATGTGGTCATCACTGCCTATAATGAAGCTAAATATTTGGCTTCATTTCTGCAGAAACTCAAAACCCAAACACCTAATTTTCTTATTGTTGATGATGGTTCAGTTGATGATACTGTCAGAATTGCGCAAAAATTTACCAAACACTTATTAATTCACCCTGTCAATTTAGGTAAAGGCGCTGCCATGAAAACTGGGGCTGACTATGCTTTTAAAATTTTACAAGCTGATGCGGTAATTTTTATGGATGGTGATGATCAGCATGATCCGGTAGACTTAGTTAAATTTTATGATTTTTTTATGTTGCACAAGCAAGGATTAGCTTTTGGAGTACGTGCTTTTGACCAAAATATGCCTCTAATTCGTGTGCTTGGCAATCGTTTTACTTCTTTTTTAGTTAAAATTTTATTTGGCACTTATTTATCCGATATTCCTTCTGGTTTTAAAGCCATGAGTAAAGCAGTTTATCAAAAGCTACGTTGGCAAAGCAGTGATTATGGTGTGGAATTGGAAATTGCTTGTAAAACCGCTAAATTGAAAATTCCTTTTACACAAATTCCCATCAAAACCATTTATCATGATCTTGATCGAGGCATGAGTTTAACAGATCCTTTTAAAATGATTTACAAAATTATATTATGGAGAATTAATCTATGAGTATCTTTCAAATTGGTGCAGTTTTATTTGCTTTATTTATGATTTATTGGGTGAGGAGCAATCAGAAACGAAGCAATCTCTCTACCATGGAAGGCTCGCTTTGGTACAGCGTTTGGTTTGTTTTTATTGTTTTATCTTTATTTCCTAATTTACTACTGGGTATTGTGGCAGCTCTACATTTTGCTCGAGTTTTTGATTTACTAGTGGTTTTGGCTTTTATGATTTTAGTAATGCTTAATTTCTATATTTATTTGAAAAATAAAAAGTTGGAAAAGAAATTAGAGACTTTGGTGAGAACTATTGCTTTTAAAAAAGTCAAATAATATGAAACTACACCCCTTTTTACGGTTTTTATGTTGGCTTTGTAATCTTCCTGCACGACTGAGGGGAGTTAAATTTGGTCGCTTTAGCTATTTGGGACCTGGTTATGATTTTTTACGCGGACAAATGAAAAATATTGTTTTAGATAATGATGTTTTAATTGATAAAAATGCTTGGCTACAAACTCATGGTAATGGTTATATTAAGATAGAAGATCATAATTATATTGGCCGCAATTTAACCATTTCTGCCACTAAAGGAGTTTTAATTAAAAAAGGTTGCTTGTTTTCCTATCATGTTTCTCTACTCGATCACGATCATCAATTCGTGGCAAATTTATCTCCCAATTACACTCTGATTACTGAGGGTCAAGAAATTATTATTGGTGAAAATTGTTTTCTCGGCGCTCACTCTTTTATTTTAAAAGGTGTGACGCTAGGTAGAAATTGTGTAGTGGGCGCTAATAGTGTAGTTAATCATTCTTTTCCTGCTTATTCTGTAATTGCAGGTTCACCAGCTAAATTAATAAAAAAGCTTACTCAGAAAGAAAATTATGTTAAATAAACACACTTTTGTAGTTTTGGCTTATAAAGAATCGCCTTTTTTAGAAGATTGTTTGCAGTCACTCTTTGCTCAAACAATGTCTAGTGAAATCATTTTAGCTACCTCTACTCCCAATGCTTTTTTGCAAAAAATAGCTGAAAAATACGATTTAGAAATTAAGATTAACACTGGCGAGAAAGGTTTAGCTCCAGACTGGAATTTTGCTCTCAAACAAGCTCAAACAGAATATGTTACCTTAGCCCATCAAGACGATATTTATTTACCAAATTACACCAAGGAAATGCTTAAAGACTTGGAAAAGTATCCTAATTTTTTACTAAAATTTTGTGATTATCAAGAAATTTATCACGGTCTGAAAGAAACAAAACTTAGAACTTGGACCCTAAACTTATTAATTAAACGCTTATTAGTTTTCTTTAGTTTCTTTTTTGATTCATCCATTTCTTCTTCGGCTAGCAAAAAGAGATTTTTAAGACTAGGATCACCAATTCCCTGTCCAAGTGTTTTATATCATGTCACCAAATTAAAGAATTTTGCTTTTAGCAACCAATTTCGTATTAATGTTGATTGGATTGCTTGGATAGATTTGGCCAATCGACAGGGGGAATTTTTGAAATCTAGTCAAATCCTGATGCAACATCGAATTCACGCTGGTTCTGAAACCACTCGTGGTCTTCAAGATCACATTCGTCAGGATGAAGACTTTATTTGTTTTGAAAAGCTTTGGCCCAAACCCTTAGTAAAGTTTTTTTATTCCTTATATTCAATTAGCTATCGAACCAACTCTTAAAATGCATGTTCATGTTACTCTTTCCGCTGATGACAATTATGCTCAACACTTAACAGTTACTCTTTATTCTCTCTTAATTAATGTTTCTGCACAGAATTTTTATCACCTACATGTTCTTGACGGCGGTATTACCGCGCAAAATAAAGAGAAAATACTAGCAAGTCTAAAAAAATTTTCTAATCAAGAAATAAAATTTTATCAAATTGACAAAAGTGTCTTTAAGAATAGTCAAAAAATTTTACATATCAATGAAATGAGTTATTTTAGAATTTTATTGTCAAAAATTTTAACTAAGCTAGAAAAAGTTTTGTATTTAGACTCTGATTTATTAATTTTTAAGGATGTCGCTGAAATTTTTAAAATAAATTTAAAAGAAAATGAGTTTTTAGCAGCAAGTCAAATTTTTCATCCTAATTATCAAAAAGTTTTATCTAAACAATTTAATAAAAACTTATCTCTTTGTTTTAATGCTGGAGTTTTATTAATGAATTTGCAGGCAATGAGAAAAAATAATTTAACCAAAGAACTAATGAATTTTTCTAGACTAAATGCAAATAAATTATTGGCTGCAGATCAGGATGTCTTTAATATTGTTATGAACAGCAAGGTTAAAAAACTTGATCCAACTTGGAACGTTGGTTCCTATATTTTTTACGCTAAAAACCATACTTACTGTCAATTAAATCAAACGAAATTTAAAGAACTCAAAAATAATCCTGGCATTATTCATTTTGATGGAGCTAAACCTTGGAGTTTTGGACATCTTCATCTTTATAAAAAAAAGTATTTTCAAATTTTGGATCAAACTGCTTTTAAAAATTGGCGACCAAAATTTAATCTAAAGTCACTAGTTGCTAACTATTCTTTTTATTTAGCTACTCAAATTATGAATTTATTACCAAACAAGATTTATAAAATTGTGGAACATTATTATTTGAAAAATAATTTTTTAGAAAAAAGATATCGAGAAAGCAATCTATAATTTAGTTGGAATTTCCCCCGCATTTTCCCCTAGTATTTCCCCCCGGTTTTGCTAATATCAATAACAATGCAAATCAGATCAAAAGCGGTCAAAATTTGCTAGCTCTTTAAAAAGAAAAAACTTCTTGACAGCTAAGGCTTGTTTTAAATCACATTTTTTGATTAACGATCTTTAGCTGTCAAGAAATCTAAAGCTTTTGGCAGCTAATCCAATTTAACCCTCATAGATGAGAAAGGTAGGTGTAAATAATGGCAAGTCAAAAAAAGATCACTAATTTTGTGTTAGACACGAACGTGCTGATTCAAAACCCTGATTGTTTAACTGACGACTCTTTCAGGGGCATCATCAACATTCCAGAGGTGGTCATCACCGAACTGGAAAAATTCAAAAAGGAGGATAACGCTCGAGGTAATGCTTCACGTATAATCGGTCGCCAATTGAGAAAACTCTCTCAACAGGGAGACATCAATAAAGGCGTCGATGTAGGATGCAGTACGATCAAGATTATCGGTAAACTTGGTAATGGTGATGAGTTACTTGATGGTTGGGATCCTCATGATCCTGATCACAAGATTCTCAAAACCGCTGTTCAATTGCAAAAAAGCGGTGCAGAGAATGTCATTTTTGTAACCAACGATGTTTATTTGGCCACCAAAGCTGAGCGCTGCGAATTAAAAACTCAAGATTTAATGCAAGAAAAAGATGAATACACCGGTCAACAAACCGTGTACTGTCAACAAGCTAGTTTTGAGTTTATTTCCGCAGGTAAAACTGCTAACAAGGGCTGGTCTTTGCTTCCAGAAAATTTTTATGTTTTGGATGAGCACCAACGACAGACTCCCCCCGTTCTGACGATCAACGAATTTTTGATTATCAGAACTGAAACGCATCCCAAAGCAATCAAGTTGGGTCGCTTCGATGGTAAGTCTGTGGTCGCTCTCCAACATGAGAACCAGACTGTTTTTGGTATCAAGCCCCGCAACAGAACTCAGCAGTTTTTGCTGGAGGCCCTAATTACTGAAGAAGGCGAAGAAAGATTGATAATTATTGAAGGCCCAGCCGGTACTGCAAAAACCCTATTTGCTTTAGCTGTCGGTATTGAAGCTAAGCAAAATGGCTTTTTCAGAAAGTTCTACGTTACCCGCTCCAATGTCGAGGCCGATGAATCTTTCGGCTATCTACCAGGTAACATGGACATGAAATTTGATGGGTTCCTTAATCCCATCTATGACAACCTCTCAGTTTTGGTTGACATAGATAAAGAAACCAAGGAAAAAGATGGTAAGACAGTCACCGATAAGAATCTTTTGCTGGAACAGCTCCAAATCGAAGCCAAACCTCTCAACTACATGAGAGGCCGTTCACTGCGCAAGAGTCTCATCTTCGTCGATGAGGCTCAGAACCTGACTCGCGCTCAGGTCAAAATGATCACTACGCGAGCTGGTGAAGGTAGTGTGGTGGTGCTCTGTGGTGACACCGAGCAAATTGACGGCCGTCATCTCAACAAATTCAATAACGGCCTCACCCACGCCTTGCGGTGCATGAAGGGAGAAGATATTTGTTACATCCTCCGCATGAGCACTGCCGATGCAGAAAGGAGTAAACTGTCACGCATTGCCGCTAGTAAGCTTTAAAAGTTTTTTCTTTTAACCAAAGGGGATCCTGTCTAATCGATGGGATCCCCGTTTTTTAAAGGTTGCAAGAAGTGTTATAAACCTTGTTTTTCAGTTGCTTTTTGGGTTTTATTTTGGTATTTTTAAATTATGTCCAATCTCCAAAATCTCGCTCTTTTTGATCAACAACAAGTCCGTCGTCATTGGAACAGTAAGCAGGAGTTGTGGTGGTTTTCGGTGATTGATGTGATAGCTATTCTTTCAGAATCTTCAATTCCTAAGCGTTATTGGACGGATTTAAAAAATAAATTAAAAAATGAGGGCAGTGAGGTGTACGAAAAAATCGTACAACTGAAAATGTTAGCTAGTGATGGTAAAAAATATTTGACTGATTGTGCCGATACAGAGACTCTTTTGCGTTTGATTCAGTCGATTCCTTCACCTAAAGCTGAACCTTTTAAATTGTGGCTGGCCAAAGTTGGCTATGAGCGCCTGGAGGAAACTGCTGACCCGGAATTAGCCTTTGAACGCGCCATGCAAACCTATTTACGCAAAGGTTATTCCAAAGAATGGATTAATCAACGCCTCAAAAGTATTGAGGTTCGTAAAGATTTAACCGATGAATGGCAGAATCGCGGTATTAAAGAAGGCATTGAATTCGCCATTTTGACTGACGAGATTACCAAGGCTTGGGCGAATAGATCGGTCAAAGAATATAAGAAACTTAAGGGTTTGAAAAAAGAAAATTTGCGTGACAACATGACTAATTTAGAAATTGTACTTAATATGTTAGCAGAGGCTTCCACTACATAGATTTCAAAAGTTAAGCAGCCGAGTGGCTTGCCACAAAATAAAGAAGTTGCTCGTGAAGGTGGTCATGTTGCCGGCGTAGCTCGAGCTGAGATTGAACGTCAAACTGGTAAGAGTGTAGTTACTGCTAAAAATGCTAAACAATTGCACCTCAACCAAAAGCAGTTAAAAAAGGTAAAATAGCAACATGTCTCGCATTCTAATCATCGGTGCTGGTTTGTCTGGAGCGACTTTGGCGGAGCGTTTCGCGAATCACGGTGATTCTGTTTTAATGATTGATCAAAGAGCTCATTTAGCAGGCAATTGTTATGACCATTTAGATCGAGAAACTGGCATTCGCGTTTCCAATTATGGGGCTCATTTGTTTCACACCAACAGTCAAGCAGTTTGGGATTATTTGAAAAGCTTTTCCAAATGGCAGGACTATGAACATCAGGTTTTAGTCAAAGTTAAAAACCAATTACTCAATTTACCGATTAATTTAAATACGGTTAACCAATTTTTTCGTTTGAAGCTCAAAAATGCAGAAGAAATGTGCTCTTTCTTGGCTAAAAAAACTAAGAAGCTTAAGGATGTAGCTAATAGCGAAGACTATGTTTTGTCTCAAGTAGGCCAAGAACTTTATGAAGCGATTTTTCAAAATTACAGTCTCAAACAGTGGGCCTTAGATCCTAGTGAGTTAGATGCGGCCGTCATTAAGCGCAATCCTTTGCGTTTTGATGCCGATAATCGCTATTTTACCGATCGTTATCAGGCTTTACCAGTGGGCGGCTTTGAGAATTTGGTCAAAAAAATGTTGACTCATCAAAATATTGAATTGAAGCTCAAAACTGACTTTTTTAAATTTCGTGCTCAAAACGATCTTAGTCAATTCGATCAAGTTTTTTATACCGGTGCCATCGATCAATATTTTGATTATGCTTATGGTCATTTAGAATATCGCTCCTTAGATTTTCATTTTGAAGAACATGATCAGGAATTCTACCAAAGCAATTCTGCGATCAATTACCCTTCTCTAGACTACCCTTTTACACGCATCATTGAATACAAATATTTTTATCCGCCCAAAAAATCTATTAATAAAACCATCATTTCCAAAGAATATCCCACTTGGGATGGCGAGCCATATTATCCGGTGCCTCGTGAGCGCAATCATTTAATGCTGAAGAAATATCTGCGCGAAACCAAAAAACTAGAAGCCTCTGGTATTCATTTCGTGGGCCGTTTAGGCACCTATCACTATCTAAATATGGATCAGGCTGTAGCGGAGGCGCTGAAGTTGTTTGAGAAGTTAAAAAAGAGTTAATCTTTTTTAATTGGCTTCATAAACTATAAATTGGTAAAAAATTCATCTAAATTGTCTATTTTTTTAGCTAGTTTTTTGTTTTTGACAGCCGATTTATAGCTTTTTTCAATTTCTTGACTGGCCATTCTATTAGGGAACTCATTTTTCTTAACATCTTCAATGATTAGATTTTTAACATAAGCAGCCATGCTTAAACCAAGGTCTTCTGCTTGATTTTTAAGCAAGGCTTGTAAACGATCGGAAATGGTGACTTTTAGTTGAATTGAGGACATATTGTGGACTATTTTAGTCCATTCTGGTACCAAATTCAAGTTTTGATCATTGTTAGTTTCATTGTTAAACACAAATTAATTATATTAGCTTAAAGTTGCAGGAAATGTGACGATTAATTATTTGCTATAATCTCCTTAACAAATGCCAAAAATTCGCAATCTTTATCTCGTTGCTTTTCTTTTAAGCTTAATTTTTC
>CAZBVY010000012.1:0-13125 GCA_964495475.1 uncultured Pseudomonadales bacterium | reverse complement strand
GATACTAGTGGAGCTTGTTATCAAGTCAACGTCAAAGGTACAGAGAATTTAGTCAAAGCCTGCGAAAAAACCAACAAACATTTGATTCATCTTTCTACTTCTTATGTCTTTGATGGTGAAAAAGATGAAATGTACCTTGAAACAGATAAAACCAATCCGATTGAGTGGTATGGTAAAACCAAAGCTTTAGCTGAAGAGGTAATTCAAAACAGTAGTATTGATTGGACGATTTTACGTATTGATCAACCTTTCAGAAATGACACTTTTACAAAAGTTGATACTTTACACAGAGTTCTGGATGGTATGAAAAATAATAAACTCTATCCTCAGTTTGTTGATCACCATTTTGGACCAACTTATATCAATGATTTAGCTAAAATTATTGACTGTGTTATTCGCCAAAAAATGACAGGTCTTTATCATGCTTCATCTGGAGAATCTTGGACTGATTTTGAATTTGCGCAATTCATCAATCGAAATTTTAATCTTAATTTTGACTTGAAAGAAGGTTCTTTAGTTGAATATCTTAAAACAAGTAACAGACCTTATCAAAAAAATACTGCTTTAAACATTGATAAAATTAAACTTTCTTTAGATTTTGAATTAAAAAGCATTAAAGAGGCTATTAAAGAAACTATTCTATGAAAACAGAATTGGGATCAAGACCAATAGAAATAGAAAAACAAGTTTTAAGAAAAAAAATCAAAATTTTAGATCGATCAATTGATTGTTTAAAAGAACAAGGTCAAGAAATCCCTCAAGAAGTTATTGATCTAAAAACAAGTTTAGAAGAAAAACTAGCTAAACTTGCTTAATTCTTTAAATTAACCTGATCTCTCCAGGTTTCAATTTTTTTATGATCTCCAGAAAGTAGAACTTCTGGAACAATCATCCCTTTATAATCAGCTGGCTTAGTAAATTGAGGGTGTGCTAATTTTCCAGGTTGGCTATGAGATTCATTCTGATTGCTTTCTTCATTGCCCAACACGCCAGGAATCAATCGAGTAATTGCATCGCTCATTACTAATGAAGCCACCTCTCCACCAGTTAAAACATAGTCACCAATTCTTATCTCTTCATCAATTAAATGCATGGCCACACGCTCATCAACTCCTTCATAATGACCGCAAATTATGGTTAGCTCGTCCAAGTTAGCAAAATTTTTAGCTGTTTCTTGTGTAAAAACAGAACCTTTAGCCGAAGTTAAAATAATTTTTTTGTTTTTTTCACCTTTTTTTACTTGCAAATAAGTTAAGGCTTTGTCGATGGGTTCAATCATCATCACCATGCCCGGACCACCTCCAAATGGTCTTTGATCTGTAGTTTGATGTTTGTCACTCGTAAAATCCCGTAAATTTAGAATTTTAAATTCAATTAAATTCTTATTAATTGCTCTTTTTAGAATCGATGTTTCAAGAGGATTAATAAAAAAATCAGGAAAAATAGTTAAAATGTTAATTTTCATAGAATCGTGATAAATTAGATGTGTTCTCTGCTATTATACAAGATAAATAAAAATAGAAAGTTAGCTCATGAAAGTAACGGTCATTGGCACAGGTTTCGTAGGAGTAGTTTCTGCTGGAGTTTACGCTAGTTTTGGTAATCAAGTTATTGGTTTAGATATCGACGAAAATAAAATTAAACTTTTAGAAAAAGGCCAAGTGCCATTTTATGAACCTGGATTGCAAGAGTTGCTACTTGAACAACAAGCCAAAGGTAGATTAAGTTTTACTACTTCTTATGAAACTGCTATTAAAGATGCAGAAGTTATCATCATCGCCGTTGGCACACCCTCTGCTCCAGATGAAACAGCCGATTTACGTTATGTTTTTGCTAGTGCCAAATCACTAGCTCCTTACATTAAAGAAAACGCCATCGTGGTGATTAAATCCACTGTCCCCCCTGGTACTTTAGAAGAATCAATAGCGATTATAAAAAATGAAACTTCAACAAAATTTTATGGAGCCTCATTGCCAGAATTTTTACGTGAAGGCAGTGCAGTTTATGATACTTTGAATCCAGATAGAATTGTGATCGGAGCAGAAGAGGATTTTGTCTTTGAGAAACTAGAAGAATTACATCAAAATCTTCATGCTCCAGTTTTGCGTTGCAAAGTTGCCTCTGCACAAATGGCTAAATACACTGCTAATTCTTATCTCGCTACTAGAATTACTTTTATTAATGAAGTTGCTAATCTGTGTGAAAAAAATGGAGCCGACATTGATGAAGTTATTAAAGCTATTGGTTATGATAAAAGAATTGGCCAACATTATTGGTATCCTGGTTTAGGGTATGGAGGCTCATGTTTTCCAAAGGATGTCAAAGAATTAGCTGCTTATTCTCGCAGTGTTGGTGAGAGTGGTAATTTATTAAATCGAGTCAATGAAATTAATAGCAATCGTATTTTTTATTTGATGGACAAATTTGCTCTGGAAGCTGGGGGTTTTGAAGACAAAACTATTGCCGTTTTAGGCTTATCATTTAAACCCAATACTGATGATATGCGAGAAGCTCCATCCACCAAAATCATTCCATTTTTAAGTGAAAAAGGTGCTCAAATTCAAAGTTATGATCCTATGGCCAAATATCCTACAGAAGTTGGCGGTCATCAACAATTTCAAACTATCGAAGAGGCTTGCAACAACGCTGATATTATTATGGCAGTAGTTGAATGGCCAGAAATAACAGATTTTGATTTTTCTAAAGTTAAAAATTCTAAAAAACAGTTTTTTATCGATTGTAGAAATCAATTTAGATCAGAGATCGTAAAAAGCTGGAATTATCAATATATTGGCATTGGTAAAAGGTAAATTATGAAAAATATTTTAATTACTGGTGGCACCGGTTTTGTCGCCTCTCACCTAGTGGAAGCACTTTATCAAAAAGGCGAAAGAAATATCCATCTTACTTCCTATCGAGATGAAGGTGAATTTGTTAAGCAATTTGTTGATGTAAATAATATTCATCAGATTAATTTAACAGATTATCAAGCTACTCAGGATTTAATTGCTCAAATCAAACCAGATGAAATTTATCATTTAGCTTCAATTGCCAATGTTGGTGATAGTTTTGAAAAACGTAAAGCCATTTTGGAAATGAATACTAGTTTGCAATTAAACTTACTTGAAGCGATCAAAAATCATGTCCCAAATAGCAAAATGTTGCACATCAGCACTGCTCTTGTTTATGAAGCTAGAAATCAAGCTGTTAATGAACAAGCCACTTTAGGACCGGATAATCCTTATGCCTTATCTAAACTTGTTCAAGATATGATGGTCCATTATTTCACTAGAAGTGAAAAGCTTAATATTGTCAGAGTAAGACCTTTTAATCATATTGGTGAAAGACAAGCTCTTGGTTTTGTAGTGGCTGATTTAGCTGCCAATATCGTCAAAGTAGAAAAAGATTTGGCACAAACTGTTTCTGTTGGAAATCTAGATAGTGTTAGAGATTTTTCCGACGTTAAAGATGTTGTTGATGCCTATATTCTACTCATGGAAAAAGGCCAAAGTGGCGAAGTTTATAATCTTGGTTCTGGCAAAGCATATAGCATTAGAGAAATTTTAGAAATTTTAAGTTCTAAAGCAAATAAAGAAATCAAGATAGAAACCGATGCTAACAAAATTCGCCCTGTTGACCTTCCTTATCTTGTTTGCAACAATGAAAAGATCCTTAAATTGGGCTGGCAACCTAAACATCAATTAGCAGAAACATTAGAAAGAATCCTAAATTACTGGAGAGCAAATCTATGAAAAAAGCCTTTATTACCGGAGTTACTGGTCAAGATGGTTCTTATTTAGCAGAACTTTTATTGGAAAAGGGTTATAAAGTTTATGGTTTAACTCGTCGCACTAGTACACAAAATTTTGAACGTATTAAAACTATTATTCATCATCCAAATTTAGAGTTAATTTCTGGAGATTTAATTGATCAGCATTCCATTACTTTTGCTCTTCAAGATATTCAACCAGATGAAATATATAATTTAGCTGCCCAATCTTTTGTTAAAGCTTCTTGGGAGCAACCTGTTTTAACTGGTGAATTTACTGCTATTGGTGTAACTAAAGTTTTAGAAGCAATGCGCTTAGCATGTCCTAAAGCTAAATTTTATCAAGCCAGCTCCAGTGAAATGTTTGGTAAAGTTAGAGAAGTTCCGCAAAATGAAAACACTCCTTTTTATCCACGTTCACCTTATGGCGTTGCCAAAGTCTATGGTCACTGGATTACTGTCAATTATCGTGAATCCTATGATGTTTTTGCTGTCTCAGGCATTCTTTTTAACCATGAATCGCCACGTCGTGGACTCGAATTTGTCACTCGTAAAATCAGTAACGCAGTTGCTCGCATTAAACTTAACAAACAAGAATTTTTAGAACTTGGTAATTTAGATTCCAAGAGAGACTGGGGTTATGCTAAAGATTATGTTGAAGCCATGTGGTTAATGTTACAACAAGAAAAAGCTGATGATTATGTTATTTCTACAGGAGAAACTCATAGCGTGAGAGAGTTCTTAGAAATCGCTTTTAGAGTTGCTGGTTTGGGTAATTACGAAAAATATGTTAAACACAATAAAAAATTTGATCGACCCGCTGAAGTAGATTTACTAATTGGAAATCCAGAAAAAGCCAAAAAAGTTCTTGGTTGGAAACCATCGGTCAACTTTGAAGAGTTAGTTACTTTAATGGTTGAAAAAGATTTAGAATTTGAAAGTAAAAATTTAGAATAAAATGCAAAAAGCTATTGTCATCATTCCTACTTATAACGAAAAAGATAACATTGCCAAAACCATTGAGTCTTTAGTTAGGGTGTTTGTTGGTATTAAGAATTGGCGCATGAAAGTTTTGGTTGTAGATGATAGTTCTCCTGATGGAACTGCAGATGTGGTTAAGAGTTTACAAAAAAAATATAGCTTTGTGGAATTATTAATCAATAAAAAGAAATCAGGATTGGGTGGTGCTTATTTAAGTGGTATGAACCAGGCTTTTAATCAATTAGGGGCCGATGTGGTTTTTGAATTTGACGCTGATTTGTCTCATGATCCCAAAAAAATTCCAGCATTCCTAAAAAAAATTGATCAGGGTTACGATTTTGTTCTAGGATCTCGATACATAGAGGGTGGTTCTATTCCAGAAAATTGGGGTCTGCATCGAAAATTTTTAAGTATTTTTGGTAATCTTTTTATTAATGCACTAATGTTTGACTTTTCTATTAGAGATTGGACCACTGGTTTTAGAGCTATTAAAAAAGAAGTTTATTTAGCCGTAGAAAAAGAATTGCATAGCGAGCGCTTTTCCGGTTATACTTTTCAGATTGGATTCTTACATAAAACAATCCGTAAAAACTTTAAAGTTGCGGAAGTGCCGTTTCAATTTAAGGATCGAGTATCAGGTAATAGTAAAATTGGACCAGAGTATATAAAAAATACTTTGTTATATCTTATGAAGGTTAGAATTAAAGAGATTTTAGCAATGAGAATAGTTAGATTTGCCATTGTTGGTGCTTTTGGTGCCATGGTGCAATTAATAGCTTTACAACTTTGGAGAACAATATTTTCTTCTGAAAAGAATTTTGTAATTGCTAATTTTCTATCTATCGAGACTGCTGTTATTTCCAATTTTATTTGGAGTAATTTATGGACATTTAAAGATAGAAAACTTAAAAGAAGCCAAATTCCTTTGAGTTTTATTACTTTTAATCTTTCTTCTGCTGGATCTATTTTAATTCAAAGCGCTATTGCTTATATTACTTCAGCCACTATCGGACTCAGGCCCGTATTTACTCTGCCAATTATTAATTATGTAATTGATACTGGAGTTATTTCTGCAGTAATTGGAATTTTGATTGGCATGTTCTGGAATTTTTTCGCCTACAACACTTTTATTTGGAAAAAAAAGAAAAAATAAAACTAAATGTGGAAATTAATTAAACAAGTAAAATTAGAAAACTTGTTTCTGCTCTTAATCTTTTGTTTCGCGGTTTTTTTAAGATTTTATAACCTCAAAAACACCATGATGTTTCAAGGCGATCAGGGCAGAGATGCTTTAGTTGTCGCTAATATTTTTAAAAATTTAGATCCAGTTTTTATCGGTCCAGTTACTAGTATTGGCAACATGTATCTGGGACCATTTTATTACTATTTTATGTTGCCATTTTTATTTTTATCTTATCCAAGTCCTATTGGACCAGTTTATGCTGTAGCCGGCCTATCAGTTTTAACCGTTGTTTTATTATTTAAAATTACAAAGCAACTTTTTGATAAAAAAACAGCTTTTTTTACTGCAATTTTCTTTACCTTTTCTGCTGGAGTGGTTAATTTAGCTAGGTTTAGTTGGAACCCTAATCCTGCACCATTTTTTAGTTTATTGATGTTTTATTTCACTTATCAAGCTTGGAAAAAGAACACTAAATATTGGCTACTCGTTTCCATCTGTTTTAGTATCCTAATTCAATTACACTATGTGACTTTACTCTCTTTATCTGGAGCTGGCATTATCTTATTGATTCAATTAATAGAAAAAATCAAAAAAAATAAAAATAAATTTTTAAAAATTGAAAAAAACTTTATTAAACATTTATTCTTATCCATTTTAATTTTTGTTATTTCCTTGGCACCCCTCATGCTTTTTGATTTTAAACATAATTTTTTAAACATTAAATCGTTCACAAAAATTTTAGTTAAAGAAGAAAGTTTTGATTTACAAAGAAAAAAGGGTCGTCAAGGTTTTTCAGCTATTACTAAATTTGTTAGCATTGATTTAAAAGATCGTGCTTCGCAAGTTCTTTTTGAACCAAGTTTTGGTGTCAATAAAATTAATCATCCTCTATTGTTTGTTGTTTTAATTATTTCATTTTTATATCTCATGAAAATTAAATTTAAAATTAAAGATAGCGAAAAAGTCTTATTGGCTTATTTAATACCAGGCATTCTTGGTGTTAGTATTTATCAACATCAAGTTTACGAACATTACATCGCCTATTTATTTCCTTTTGTTTATATTTTTTATGGATTATTTTTTGCAAAATTTAAAAATCAATGGATTGCAATTCTCTTATTTATTCCTTGCTTGTTTTTTTTCATTGCTAGTAATGTTAATAGATATTCTATTAAAAATAGCGATTGGAAAATTCAAGATATTGAAAAAACTACTCAAGAAATTATTAAAAGAGTTAAAGAAGATGAAAAATACAATATTGTTCTTTTATCGGCATCAAAAGATCTTTATGGCATGAACTATCGATATTTTTTAAGTACTAATCAAAATGAACCAGTTAAAGTGGAAGATCATCATACTGCTCAAAAACTTTTTATCATCAATGAAGAAAAAGTAGAGAAAAATATTTTAAATTCAGAAATTTACGAAATTGTTGTTTTTCCAAATAAAAAAGTGACTGAAGTTTTCCAGATGGAAAATGGTCCAGAAATTAGTGTTTTATCTAGTTATAATGAATAAACAAATATGAAACCTTATTTATCTGTTGTTTTACCTTCTTACAACGAGCTTAAAAATATTAAGCGCGGTGTTCTTGAAGAGGTTTATCAATTTTTACAAAATTATGAAAAACCTTGGGAATTAATTTTGTCCGACGATGGAAGTGATGATGGAACCAGTGCATTTCTAAAAGAATTTAGTCTTAAAGACAATCGCATTAAAGTACTAATAAATCAACATAGAGGAAAAGGCCCAACTGTTAAAGCTGGGATGTTGACGGCCCAAGGCAATTGGAGGCTTTTTTCTGATTTCGATCAATCTACACCTCTTAGAGAAGTGCGCAAACTGCTTAAATATACCAACCAATATGAAGTCATTTTCGGTTCAAGAGAAATTATCGGTGCCAAAAGGGAAAAAGAGCCTTTTTATAGACATTTAATGGGCAGAGGATTTAATTTAGTTGTACAACTATTAGCTGTTCCAGGAACTCAAGACAGTCAATGTGGTTTTAAGCTTTTTTCAGAAAAAGCTACGGAAAAATTATTCAACAATTTACATGTTTATTCTGGAGAAAAAGAACGTCAAGAAGCCTTTACTGGTGCTTTTGATGTAGAAGTTTTATATCTAGCAAAAAAATATGGTTTTTCTTTCAAAGAAGTACCAATTTTATGGAAACACTTTCAAACCAACCGTGTTAATCCATTGCGGGATTCATTTTTAATGTTTGCAGATATTCTACGCATTAAAATGGCGGATTGGACTCATAAATATCCTAAAAAATGAAAAATATTTTATTGATTAGCTATTTTTTATTATTCGTAATTTTTAGTGTTTTTTCTTTCGTACTCACTGATCCAAATTTATTTTTACTTAAATCAGATTTATTTGTTTCTTTTCAAACTTATCTTTGGAAAAATATTTTGCCCATGCAAAATTTTAGAACTATTTTTTATGGAAGTTTAATCATTGTTATTTTTATTAATTATTTATTAATTCTAAAAAATTGGCCAAAATTAAATTTAAATTCTAAAAAAAATTTCTGGCGTTTTATTATCATTATCAGTCTTCCTCTCATTTTTTCTTATAATGCCCTTTCTTATGATCTTTTTAATTACATTTTTAACGCCAAAATGGTAATTGAATTTGGAGCCAATCCTCATATTCAAACTGCTATTAATTTTCCAGACGAGCCAATGCTTCGTTTTATGAATAATGTTCACACTCCAGCCCCATATGGTTATGGTTGGACAGTTTTATCTTTATTACCTTATCTGGTCGGTCTTGGAAAGTTCCTTTCTACTTTCCTGATTTTTAAACTTTTTGCCTTCATGTCTTTATTGTTAACATTATTTATTACAGAAAAATTTTTCAAAAAAATTAATTATTTTAAATTAGCTTTGTTATATTTAAATCCACTTTTTTTAATTGAAATTTTAAGTAGTTCTCACAACGATTTATGGATGTTAGCTCCAGCATTACTAGCTATTTATTTAGCTACCAACTTAAATAGCAAAAAATTATTTAAAATATTTTTTATTATTATCTTAATGGTTGTCTCAGTTTCTATAAAATATGCCACCATCGTTTTATTACCTTTTCTAATTTATTTAATTTTTAAAGATAAATTAGAAAAATTAATTAAGTTACCATATATTTTTGACTTAATGAGTTTAGCTCTTTTTCTACCATTATTAACCGAGCGCTCAAGATACTTTTTGCCCTGGTATTTAATTTGGTCATTAATTTTTGTACCTTTAATTAAAAATAAATTTTTAAGAAATTTATTAATTGTCTTTTCTTTTTCTTCTCTATTACGTTATTTGCCATGGTTTTATTATTTACCATGGATGAGTTTTCATTTAGACAGTAGTAGTCTTTTCCCTCTGCAAAAACTCATCACTTGGACAATCCCTGGCTTCTACCTCTTGCTTAGTGGGGTTGTTTTCCTATTTAATAGAAGACGTGAAAAATAAAGATTTTATTTTGTTTGGTTTTTTGTTGGCAATTTATTTTTGTTTACATCTTTTTAAGCTAACAAGCTTACCTGTTTTTGCTGATGAAGCAATCTATATTCGCTGGTCTCAATTAATTATTGATGATTTCAATCGCTATCTTTTTTATCCTATGAATGATGGCAAGACACCTCTTTTAATGTGGCTAACAGTTCCTTTTTTAAAAATTTTCTCTGATCAACTTTATGCTTCAAGATTAGTATCAGTATTAGCTGGAGCATTAAGTATTATTTTCATTTTTTTGATTTTAAGAAAAATTAATGAAAAAAAAGCTGGCTACATTGCTATGTTTCTGAGCATAATTGCCCCTTTTACTTTTTTTCACTATCGATTAGCCATCACCGATGCCCTGCTTTTTCTCAATTTGACCATATCTTATTATTTTAGTTTAAGAATCGTAAAACATAAAAATCCATGGTCTATCCTAGGATTAGCTTTTTTCTTTTTCTTAAGTATCATGAGCAAAACTCCAGCCTTGTTGTTTTTGCCTGTTTTTTACCTAACAATTTTATTTGAAGAAAAACTTAATCTCAAATTTATTTTTAATAAAACTCTTAGAATTAGCTTTGGTTTGTTAATTGCAGGCTTAAGTTTTTATAGTTTCAAAATAGTACCCTTATTTAGTCAATTATTTGCCGTAGGAGGTAATTTTTTGCAAAGCTCTTCTGTGGTGTTTTCTCCAGAGATTTTTGCGGTTGCCTCCAGAAATAGCATTTTTTTCTTAGAAAATTTGCTTTATTATTTAGGCCCAATTATTTTAATCTTAGCTATCCCTATTTTTAGCCAAACTAGACGAAAACAAGGCATTTTGTTCCTTTCAGGCATAGTTTTTCTTTTACCTTTAATCTTTCTTGGTAAAATTATTTACTCTCGCTATGCTCTCCCTAGTAGTTTATTTTTTATCAGTTCAGCAGCTATTTCTATTAATAATCTGAAAAATAAAAAAATCCTCCAATATTTAGCCTTGTTGTTAATTATCGTTCCCAGTTTCTTATTTATTAAAAATGCCTATTTCAACGTAGATCGATTACAACTCAGTAAAGTAGATCGATTGCAATATTTAGAGGAATGGTCTTCTGGTCATGGTATTAAAGAAGCTACTATATTTATTGAAGAATTAGCTAAAACTCAAAAAGTGGCTGTAGCTACTGAAGGATATTTTGGTACTCTTCCAGACGGCATACTCTTAAATTTACACAATAAAAATGTTGATAATATTTATGTAGAAGGCATTGGTCAGCCAGTTCGAGAAATTCCCAATTCTTTTTTAGATAGAGCAGATCAATTTGATATAAAATTATTAATCGTTAACTCACATCGTTTAAAAATGGATTTATCATCATTAAATCTTTTAAAAAGTTTTTGTCGACCAAATGAGGCTCCGTGTTTAGAGGTTTGGGAAATAAAAAAGTAGGTAAAATTTTAAGTAAATTTTAAGTTGTAATTTTAAAATTTTTCCATCATGCACGATGTTGGTAAAAATAATTACAATAAAACATTCTCTGTTAAAAAATCTATCGATGAAGTTTTAAATCTGGTCAAACTTAATCAAAAAAGTTTTATTTATAGTATTAAGCTTGATTTGCCAGAAGAAATTGAAGTTGTTGGAAAAAAAATTATTTTTCAAGGATTATTATTTAAATTATTAAAAAATGCTAATCAAGCTTATTCTTTTATCGATGTCCAAAATAAGATCATTCTGGTTACTTCTAAGGTTGAGGATTCCAACCTAATTTCATTAAGCGTGACTTGTGGAGGTAAGGGATTATCTTTTTTGGAAAAGACCATAAAAAAAGATAGCATTCTTATATTTAGAGAAAACAACTCTGATTGCAATATCAGACAAATTAGTCAAACTTTAAAAAAAGAATTTAAAGGTAAAATGGAAATTATTTCTAAAAAAAACAAAGGATTAACTCTCAAGTGTTATTTTCCATTAGGTCAATAAACTTGTAGCCCCTATTTTTAATTGTTTCTATCACAAAATTTTTATTTAATTTTGATCTGATTCTTCTAACATAAACGTTGATGGTTTTTTTAATCGGCAATGGTTCTTTATAACCCCAAACATAGGCTGAAATTGTTTCGTAAGAAACAATTATATTTTTGTGTTTATAAAAACATTCTAAAATTTTGAGTTCTTGGGGACGGAAACGTTCTGCTTGGGTGTTTAAAGATGAACTATCTTTAAGTAAAAAACGGGTTTCTTCAAGATAATTTTGTCTAAATATTTTATCCATTGATAAAATATTTTTTATTTTAAGCAAAAACTCAATTGAATTAAATGGTTTAGCTATAAAATCATCAGCTAACTTAAGAATTGTAATTCTATCGATTAAAGATTTTTTATGACTAAAAACTAAAACTTTCATAAAAAGATTTTTTTCTTTAATTTTTTCTAATAAAAACAAAGTGTCTCCATCTGGCAAAATTCTTTCACACAAAAATAAATCAAAAGTATTTCGTTTCAATAATTCCTCAGCCCTTTTAAGAGATTGCGCAAAATTAATTAAATAATTTTGTTTTTTAAAAAAATCACGTAATAAAGAAAGCACGAGCCAATCATTTTCTAAAATTAAAACTTTTTGCATATTCATCCTCTGAAAGAAAAGTTACTTTGTTATATAATCAGGGGATAAAAAAATCTTAAAATTTTACCCTCCCGGGTAGTGAAATGGCATCACAATTGACTCTGAATCAATTATTCTAGGTTCAAATCCTGGCCCGGGATCATAATTAACTAATCATCGCTGGTTGTGTATTTTGTCTACTGGCGGTAAAAATAGTTTTTTCAAAAGAATCAACAATTAAATCCTGCATATTACCTCCAATTTCTTTGAATTTATTTAAAAGTAAATTTTTTCTTTGTTTTAATTCTTCTAATTTCGCTGTAAATTTATTTTCAACTTGATGAACTGTTTCTGATAAAGCCTCTAATCCTTTTGCTTCATTTTGAGAAGATTTGAGTGCTTCTTGATGAGCTTTTTCTTCAATTTCAATTTGTTCAATTTGTTCTGCTAAAAAAAGTTGAACCATATATAAAACTCTATTATTAATTTGTTCCCAAATTTGAGATATGTCGATTGCCTCAGTTTTTAAATCCATTCTGGCTAATAGTTCCATTTTCTCTAATTCTACAAACACTGGCATTGCTAATAAAGACAATGGCACACCGAAAAGTTTTCTTAATTCAATAGCCGTTTCTTGTTCTACCATTTTTGTTTGAATGTTATCTACTTTTTGATTAAGTAGTTCAATTAACCAAGACCCAGATTGCATTAATATTTTTTGCCACTCTCCATCTTCAATTTGAGCTTCTGAGCCTATATTTTCTAATTTTTTGTCAATGCTTAAATTTTCTGATTTTAAAAAAGCCCAATCATTATTTACTTCTCCAGGTTTGCTACCAATACTAATAGCCATTTCCACAGCCTTTCTGTTAATATCTTTTTCCATATTTCCTTTCTGAACCAAGTGAAATCACCAGGCTTTTAATTTTTATATTAGCCGTGGTTCTTCAATAAAAAAGCTCCCTCTGAGGGAGCATCGATTTTGTAAAATTAAGATTCGTCAATTTAGGCTCGATGCTCGTCAAGATTTTTTTTGCTGAAGACCGGACTAATCTTTTAAGAAGAATCACCGTTGCGGCACAGTCGTAGATTTTCACTACATTCCACAGCAAT
>CAZBVY010000011.1:8711-13408 GCA_964495475.1 uncultured Pseudomonadales bacterium | reverse complement strand
GGAGAATAACCTTCTTTAATAATTTTGACTTGATATGTGTCTGGTTCTAAATAAATCGTATCATCAGTGGCGGTAATCAATTTATCATCAATAAAAACCTGAGCACCGGTGGGAAAAGAATTGACATTTAATAAGCCAGTATTGGCAACAATGCCTTTATTGGTTACGCGCCAACTACCACGCGCATATTGAATGGCCAAATAGCTACCCAAAGCAATGATAACAATGGACAGTAAAGTATAAACAACTCTTGAACCCAAAATCTTTAGTAAACGATTGAGGAATTTTTTAGCTTTGTTTGACATATTGCTTGTTTCAATACTTTTAGTTCTTTTAAATAAGTCCATTGGAGGAGCTAATAATTTTCGTCTAACGTGACTTATTTAAAAGAACAAAAATATAATGTTATTATAACAAGCAGATGTTTAAAAGTCTTTCAAAAAAAGTTGTAGTCGATTTAGGTTCATCCAAGATCAGAATAGTGATGCTTGATGAACTTAAAAATGAAGTTTGGGAATTATCACCCGTAGATTTTAAAGCTAAAGTTTTGGAAGAAGATGCTTGTATCGCAAGAAGAAAAGATAATCACAAGCTTTTAGCAATTGGGAGTGAAGCCTTGATCATGCGGGGACGCTTAGATAGTTTCGTAGAAATTGTTTTTCCTTTTTCGCAAAGTAGAATTTTAGATCAAGAAGCTGGTGCAATTTTAATGAAAGAGTTGTTTAAAAAGGTGTTTAAAGGTCTAATTCTTAATCCAAGTGTCATGGTGATTACTACAGCTAATACCACGACTTTAAATCGCAAACTTTTGAGTCAATTTTTTTATGAATTAGGTTTTTCTAGAGTAAATTTGATAGCCGAACCATTGGCAGCAGCTATTGGTGCTGGTATTCCAGTAGCAGATGCTTCAGGTACTTTGTTTTTACAAATGGGGGCGAGCGGAGCATCTTTAAATATGATTGCTTTAGGTTCGATTCTATTTACGGAAAATAGTGATTTTGGAGGTAATCTTTTAAATACCAAAATTATTGATCATTTAGCTTCTAATGAAAACTTTATTATTTCAATAGATAGTGCAGAAGCAATTCAGAAGCAAGTTTTTTCCTTAGTGCCTGCTCAAAAAAACTTATTGATCACTGGTAAAACAATGAATGGCTTAAATCCTTTGGAATTAAAAATTAAATCGGATGATTTAGAACCCATCGTCGATTTATTTAAATTAGAGTATCAATCATTAGTTGATGCTTTGTTCACTAAAATTCCTCCAGATTTGACCAAAGATGCTTTGCAAAAAGGTTTATTATTGTCAGGTGGTTTTGCTCAAATAGCTGGTTTAGAGGAATTTTTAAGTAATCAACTGTCATTGCCAGTGGCTTTGTTAGATGAACCGAGTTTATTAGCTAGTATGGGGGCTAGTGCTATGCTTAAAAATATTGAGTTATTTAGTAGTAGCTTGTCGCTTGACGCTTAGCCACCAAGAACTTTGACGACAAAGTAAATTGCTGGCCAATTTTTCTTCCAACATCATTTCTTTAATCGCTTCTTCTAGGAAGATAGTATTTTGCGAGCCTTTAACCAAAATTAAATCTCCTGGATTTAACAATTTAGCAATTTCCATGCCAGCTTTTTTTGAATTTTCAAAATAAACAACGTTACCAGGTAATTCTTTTTCAAGAATAGGTAAAGCGTATTGTTGCATTTCTTTACCAACTAGAAAAACTTGTTCAAAAACTTGTGAAGCTAAATGAGCAATTTCCTCATGCATGTTTTGAGTGGCTTGTCCCAATTCACGCATATCACCAAGTAAAGCTATTTTTTTACCAGTAGAATTCGATATATTTGCCATTAATTCAATCATGTCTTTCATTGAAGAAGCATTGTAAGAACTATCAACAATCAAAGCCTGATTCTTACTTTTGATAACAGAGGCTCTGCCCAGAGGTAAATTGAGATGATTTTCCAGTGAAGATTTGATTTCAGGAATGTCTAAACCAGCTTTAAGCCCAATGAGAATAGCTACTGCAAAACCATAGGCATAATGTTTTGGTAAAAGAAAATTATTAATCTCAATGTTCAGAGATTGATTTTGATTAGGCAATTTACCGTAATGATTCTGAATTTGAAAAGTAAAAATTGTTTTAACTGTTTGATTGAGTAATTGAGTTTGGTGTTTGGTAATTTGCAGGTCGCACGAATTATTACTCCCAAAAGAATAGACTAAACCCTTGGTTTCTTGACAAGATTCTTTGACATTGGCATCATCAAAATTCAAAAAAGCAAAACCTGTTTTAGGTAAAGATAAAATCAATTTAGCCTTTTCTTTAGCAATTTCTTTAATAATTTTATTTTTTCGAAGAACAGGATCGGCATCTGTAACTAACTGGTCAAAAGCAAAGCTGTGATTTAAATTAGCATTAAGAAAAACTGCCATTTTAGGTTGAACAATGCTAAGTAAAAACTCCATGTTTTTTGGTGGATTTGGACTATCAATGCCCATTTCGACAATGTAATAGTCAAATTTTTTAAAATAAGTAAGCAATCGAAGGGGAGCCAGAATCAATACTCTCAACCAATCAAGAATTGAATAATCATTCATTTCTAAACCAAGAATATCCAAAGAAATACCTGATTCTGAATTAGCTTTAAAACTTGCCTTAACTGAATATTTATTTTTCAAAACACTATAAATTGCATTGCGAGTACTACTTTTGCCAGCACTACCGGTAATACCAATGATTTTACAATTTTTATTTTTTTTAAGTTGTAACTTAGCAAAAAAACGTAGATAGCAAAGAATAAAAAAACCTATTTTTTGTTTCATTAATTAATTCCTTAAAACTATTTCTCTAAAAGCTTTGCCTCTTGCTTCATAATTAGCAAAATTATTGAAACTAGCACTGGCTGGACTAAGTAGAATCACGTCGCCAGCTTGGGCCTGTTTTTTAGCAAGGGCAATAGCTTCTTCAAGAGTTGCAACTGAATCGTGTTTGATTGTTCCTCTTTGCAAAGTAAAATCAAGCAAACGTTGTCCAGTAGTAGGCATGACGATTAGGTATTTAACCTGATAATCAAGAATTAATTGAGCTAACTCACTAAAATCTTGATTTCTTTCATAGCCACCAGCCAATAAAATTACTGAGCCTTTGGGAAAACTTTTGATAGCCATCATGGTGGCATAAGGATTAGTGGCAATGGAATCATTAAAATATTTAACTTGATTAATTTCAGCTACTAATTCCAAACGATGCGCCAAACTCTTGAAATTTTGGATAGTTTCTTTGATGACTGGAGTAGGCACATTAAACATCTTGCCAATCATGATAGCTGGCATTACGTTGTATAGATTATGTTCACCAAGTAAAGGAATTTCTTCAATTTTGATAATGCTTTCTTTTTGATAGAAAATTTGATTATTTTTTTGATACACAATGGCATCGGTATTATCTTTAAGACTGTAAATTTGTTTTTGTGCCAAACTTAATTGGGCCATTTTTCGACTACTTGGTAGATCTGCATCAAAAACCAACCAATCTGTTGCTTTTTGATAACGAGCAATAGCAGTTTTAGCCATGAAATATTCTTCAAAGTTTTTGTAATAATCTAAATGTTCTGCTTTAATCTCTAAAACCACAGCGATGTAAGGGCTATCTTGCAATTCTGCTAATTGATGACAAGAAAGCTCATCAACTACTAAAGTAGTTTCTGCAATTTTATCTAATTGATTAAGAGGAGCTTCGCCAATATTTCCCAAGAAAACTGTGTCTTTGTAAGTTTTTTGCAAAACTTCATAAATTAATTTACTAGTTGTGCTTTTTCCCTTAGTTCCAGTGATACCAATGATTTTGCCCTTACATAAAGTGAAAAAAATTTGGGTATTAGATAGAACCTCACTGCCTTTAGTGATAGCATTTTGAATTTCTGGAGTACTCAGGGGAATACCAGCAGTTTTAATGATAATTTCATAATTTTCAAGGTTTTTTAAATATTTTTCTCCAAAATAGGTAGTAATGTTGTGAGTATTTTCTATTTTAACTTCATTTTTATCGGCAATGGCAATTTTTTTATCTGGAAAATGGCTTTGTAGGAAATTTAGAGTAGAGAGTCCTTCACGACCCATACCTAAAATTAAAATCGATTTGTTTTTTAACTTGTCCATGAGTTCAGTTTCTCTAATTTTTTGTCTAATCTCTCGTAAAAATGATGGGGGATTTTGATTTTTGTCATAAGCTAAAAGCAAAGCTTGCCTCACTTCTTTAAAAGTTCCCACACATTCGAAAGGTTTTTTATCACCAAAACCTGCTAAATCTAAGAAAGTTTGACGCAAAGAATCTTTAATAAAAAGATTTTCATCAAAAATTTGCGTAATAATAAATTTTTCATCCAAGTAGGCAGAAAGCATAGTAAAAACAAAAGCACATTTTGGGCAGTTGTGGCACCAATTGTCGTTTTTTTGGCCAACATTACAACTTTTAAAAGTGGTTAAAATTTTAGCAAAACGTGAATCTTGTTTAGCTAAGTCACATAATTTTTTGGTAATTTTTAATTCTGAAAGTGAACGCAATAAAGAAAGATATTGAGGAGGATTTTTAATTTCAAATAAATATTCTTGGCTATATTTAGCAAATTTTTGTTCAAAATCTAGACTTTTAGAATATTGATGATTAATTTTGCGACCAAGATAAATGAGATTCTCTTCT
>CAZBVY010000011.1:0-8611 GCA_964495475.1 uncultured Pseudomonadales bacterium | reverse complement strand
ACTTTTAGAATATTGATGATTAATTTTGCGACCAAGATAAATGAGATTCTCTTCTTCACTTGAGGCTTCATTGCCAAGTAAAATATTTTTTTGACCATATAAATAAGCTACTGTTGCACTAGCAAAGGCTAAATAAGCACTAAAAGGAGTGTGGCCATTTAAATAACCCTGGTGATTAAGAGTGAGCAAAAGCGGGTCAATGGTACGTTGCACTTCTATAATTTCTTGACAAAGACCTTCTTTTTGAAGAAACAGAGCAATTTTTTTTGCCGATGGAGAATGTGGTGCTAACAAAAAAATGTCGTAAGGTAATTTTTTTTCTTCAAGTATGCCAAGAACTGTAGCCGAATCTTTACCACCGCCAACTGGGACTAAGATTGATTTTCCCTCGAGAGGTGTAAATTTTTTTCTCGAAGAAAGGGCAGAATCAGCAGTTTTTTCTAATTCAATCTGAACAAAATCAGCTTCGGTAAAATCAATTTGATTCTGGTAATAGAATTCTCCCAATCCGTTAATGAGTAAATTATGCCAAAAATCTTTGGCTTGATCAGTGATTTGACCTTGGTGTTGAATGACAATTTTTTGTGGGCATGAAGCCTTAAAATAACTGGGAATTTCTGCTAGTCCTAGGTGAAAAAATAATTTGTCTAACTGAGGATCAAGATTGGCTTTATCATCAATTTGTTCAAGAATTTTGGCGTTTAAATTTTTAAATCTCAGTTGAGGTTTAAAATGAATATTTGGTTCTAAAAGGATTTGAAAAGTTAATAGTAAATCATGGTTTTCTTTAACTAAATCATAACCTTCATAAACTAGACGGGGATGGGCGAGACGTAAATTGGTAAGATCCATAACTATCATTATAGCCTGATATCTTTTAATCCAAAAGTTGTGAAAAAAACCTGATAAAATCAAGTCATGAAAACAAGCCGAATTTTTGGTTTTGATATTCTCAATCTTAAAAAAACAGAGCTTTTTGAGTATTTTGATAATTTTTTAGTTGATAATAGATCCGCAAAAACTCAAGTCATTTTTACTCCCAATCCAGAACAAATTGTTATGGCCAAGCATAATTTGCTTTTTGCCAATTATTTAAAAAAAGCAGATTGGCTTTTACCAGATGGCATCGGTTTAGTTTGGGCTTCGTCGATATTGGAATTTTTTGGCAAAATTGAAGAAGAAATTGAAGAAAGAATAGCTGGAGTAGAGTTAGTAGAACATTTATTAGAAACAATTGTCAAATATCCGGATCAAAACACTTTGATTATTGGTGGTAGAGATTACGCAGGTTCTTTTGAGGGAGAATTTTTCGAAGATATGAAGAGTCTTAAAAAAATTCGCAATAATCTCTATTGGACAGAAGGATATCAAGAAAAAGAAGATATTTTATTAATTGAAGAACAGGCATTGGAAAAAATTATTAATAGATTGAAACCAAAAATAGTTTTTGTAGCTTTGGGTGCTCCAGATCAAGAAAAATGGATTATTGAGCATCTTGATTTATTACATAAAAATCAGGTAAAAATTGCTGTGGCGGTTGGTGGTTCTTTTGATTTTTTGTTTGCCAAGGTTACCAGAGCTCCTCAATTATGGCAAAAAATCGGCTTAGAATGGTTATGGCGCTTGATTAAGCAACCATGGCGAAGGAAAAGACAACTTAAACTAATCAAGTTTATTTATTTATTGATCAGAGAAATTATTTAGAATTAATCTTCTTCCACTCCGTTTGGATTGACACCTAAAAGCCAGAGTACAGCTTCTTTTTTGTAGCGTCTATCACCTCTGGAATTAATACGAATAGCTGGTAATTTGCCTCTTTTACCCCAACGCTTAATAGTGAGTGGAGAAACGCGCAATAAATCAGCAACTTCACGAACGGTTAATAAGTCTGGTAAATTCTTGATGTCTAATTTATTGGCATCATCAGCTCGACCAGTTTTCTTTTCATCCTCGGTAATAATGTTGAGGTTATCGTTCATTTTTCCTTTCGCTTAGGCTTTTTTTGCCTTTATTAACTAAATTATTATGTCCCATAACTTTTGGGCTATCGCGGTGAAGAGTGATTCTTTTTAGATCAAAGTATTATTTTAATCTATATCTAACAGTAACAGATTGAGACTCAGTGGGTCAAGAGGGAAAATCGTTCTTTTTACTAAAAAAGTTTTCTTAGTTTTTACACATTAATAGCCCATAATGTTTTCAAAATTTAAAAAAAGGCGAAACTTATATCCTATAACTTTTTGAATTACAAAATTGTGCAAAAAAATAACAAAAACCCAACAAAATTAACAACGAATTATTGAAGTTAAACGATTAGCTAACGTGAAGAATTGGATACTTTTAACCAAGCTTTGGGTCGAAAAATTCTGCTTTTGAGGATTTGTAACCAGAGGGGAAGAGGCAGATAAGCAAAATCTTGTCGAATTTTAGCTTCAATTTTATCCCAATTAAAATTTGGTTTAAAAGAAGAAATTTGACCAAGATGGGTTTTAAATTTCATTTTAGGAAAATTCCACCTGGTAATGCTAGTTAAATAAAGAGAATTTCGCAATAAGATTTTTTTTACTCCATTTTTAACACGTTGGCCAAATAAAACTGTACTACCATATGGAGCAATAATAACTACTTCTCCTGGCTTTTGGCACAATGTCATGGCTGTTTCAATAAATTTTTGGTTAGCTTGACGACGAGTATTCAGATCTATTTCTTTAGGATAAAAAGAACAAAAAAATTTCAAAGCCAGATCTTTAGGAGCTAGTTCTTCTTTGCGATAAACTGGCAAAAAGTTAATTTTATAGGTACGTCCAAACCAGTTAACCACTTGTTTCATGATGGGAATATGAAAAGCATAGCCAACAATTGCCATATTTATTTTAACCTGAAAGTTTTTATGGAGATGTCTGGCAGTGAGTAAAATATCGAGAGGGTGGACATGCGCATCCAAAATAACTAGTCCAGATTTTTTTAATTCTTTTTCAATGTTGTTTAACACAGGAAGATTGATTATAGCGAAAAAAAACCCGCGTGTGAAACGCGGGTTTTTAAAGTTTTACTTTTTTAAAGAATTGAAAATTACTTCAATTCAACGACGCAACCGGCTTCTTCCAAAGTTTTTTTGGCTGCTTGGGCATCTTCCTTCTTGGCACCTTCTAAGACTGGCTTAGGAGCTGATTCGACGAAAGTTTTGGCATCGCCTAAACCTAATTCAGGTTTAAGGGTACGCACGGCTTTAATAGCAGCAATTTTGTTGCTACCAGCTTCTTTAAGGATGACGTCAAATTCGTCTTTTTCCTCAACAGGAGCTGCACCAGCGGCACCAGCAGGCATAGCACCCATCATCATAGGAGCGGCTGCGGTTACACCAAAAGTTTCTTCCAAAGCACTTACGAGTTCTGAAACTTCCATTAAGGATAATTCCTTGACTGCGTCAACGAGCTTTTGGACTTTTTCTGAGAGTTTTTTCTCATCTGCCATATATATTCCTTTCTTTATTACTTATTATTTTTTATCGTTAATAGCTTTTAAAACGTAAACTAAGTTACGAGCACTGGCTTGAAGAACATTGACCAAACCTTGTCCAGGAGATTTAAGTCTTTGAATTAACATGACGATTAATTCATTCTTACTTGGCAATTGACTCAAGGCTTTGACCTCATCGATAGAGAGGACTTTATCGTCCATAAAACCTTGTTTGATTTCAAGTAAATCAGTTTCATCATGAAATTTAACTAAAGCTTTAATAGCGGAAACTGGATCGTTATAAGAAAAAACAGCAGCGCTCATACCTTGTAATGACTCAGTCAATTTACCTTTGCCAACAGCAATATCGATTAAGGTATTTTTAGTGACAAACATTTCGCCACCAGCTTCAACTAAAGCGGCGCGAAGGTCAGTTAAACTTTTAACATTAGCTCCAGCATAGTCGATGACGACCATGGAAGCGGCTTTATCCAATTTCTCTTGGATAATTTTAATTTGATCTTGATTATGTTGATTTGGCATAAAATCTTTCAAAAAAATACTTTTCTAATTTCGTTCAATTTGTGCCAAAAAAGTGTGGGGTAAAAGCGGGGAAGAGAAAATAACAAAAAAAGCTATTTTTCCTCGGTGCGATTATTAACTTCTTGCTGGCTGTTGCCAAGGCGAGAGGCCACACTGTCTTTGGAACAAGAGGCGATTATACAAGATTTAAACAATTTTGCAAAGTGCTAGATAAAACAATTTTATCTTTTGAAAAAACATGACATAATTGAATTTATGAAATCTTTTTCTCTCAAGAATTTTATTTTTCCAATGTTATTATTTCTACTTTTTTCCTTTACTTCATCTATTTTTGCCAAAGAATACAGTTTGGACAAGGTCAATATTCAAGCCTTTTTAAATCAAGATGGATCGATGAATGTAACCGAGGAGAGAGCCTTCAATTTTCAAGGTGATTATCGTTTTGTTTATCAATCGATTAATAAACAAGCTGTAGATAGAGAAGAACCTTATATTTTAAGCAATTTTAAATTGTGTGAAAAAGAGACAACAATTTGTTATAAACCACTTGAAAAAAACTTAGTTAATTTTAGTGAAGCCAGAAATAATCCTGACAATACTTTTGTCGTTGATGATCGTGGAGATAAATATTATTTACAATGGCATTTCCAAGCTAATTATGAAGTTAAAAATTTTATTTTAAGTTATACCGTAGATAATGCCATTACCACACATCAAGACGTAGCAGAATTATATTGGCAATTTATTGGTCAAGATTGGGAAGTGGCGAGCAATAATATTCAAGTAGAAATTTTTTTACCCTCAAAAACTCTAGCTAGTCAAATGGATAGCGTCAAAGCTTTTGGTCACGGACCACTTAAGGCTGAAGTAAGTATTTCTGCCTTACCTAATCAAAATAATAATTTGCATTATGTTTTGTTAAAAGCCAATGATTTACCGATTGGTAAATTTTTTGAAGGTAGAGTGTTGTTGCCAAAAAATCTTTTTTTAGCAGGCGCTAATGGGTCTTCCGATCAAGCGACTATTTTAGCGCAAGAAGAAAGTTTCATTCAAGAAACTATTGACCAAATAAAAAAAGCTGAGCGTTTAAGTATGTTGTATTTTGCTTTAACAGCAATTTTGTTTTTATTGGGTTGTTTTTTGACGGTGGTTGAGTTTTTAAAATTTTTAAAGTTAGGTAAAGATAAACCATTAAAAAAACTCAGTGGTGTTTGGGAACCACCAAGCGATAGCGAACCAGCTTTGGTTAGTCAAATTATGACTGCCACTAAAACTTTAACTCCCAAAGTTTTTACCGCAACAGTTTTGGCTTTAGTGCAGAAAAAACTTTTCAAAATTACTCGTAGTAATCAAAAAGAGGGTTTTTTTAAAAAGGAATATCGCTATTTTTTGGAAAAAACCAATCGTGTAGTTGAAGGAATAGACGAAATTGGTAAAGGGGCGAGAGTAGTGGAATTGGCAGATGTAGAAAAAGAAGTTTATGAATTTTTAACTCGCAAAATTGCTAAAATTTACTTGAAATATTTTGATGAAAAAAAACAAGAATGGGTATCCAGAACAGCCCTTAGCACTTCTCCTACCGATCAAACCAAAAGAAGATTATCGTTACTTGATATTGGACAATATATTAAAACTTATCCTTCTTCTAGTTTTAACTTTTTTAAAGGTTTAGAAAAAATTGCTTTAGAAGAAGGTTTAAATCAGGCTTATTTTGAACGAGATTCTTATGAATATGCTAAAAGTTTTTCTGCACTACGAGTGCTTCTAGTGCCATTTTTCAGTTTTATCTTGTTAATTGTCATTGGGAGCATGTCTGATCGAGAAAACTCCGCCAGAGCTTTGGCTTTTATTAACTTTGGTTTGTTAATTGCTATTTTAAATTCAGCTCTCTTTTTCATGATTGGCATGCTGTTTACTATTTTGCAACAACACGCCCAAAAAAGAACTAAAAAAGCTTGGGAAGAGGCGAGTGCTTGGCAAGCTTTTAAACAACATATGTCTGATTATAAAAAAACGAAAGACTATGCCATCGATAGCGTAATTTTATGGGAGAAATATTTAGTTTATGGCACTTTATTTGGAGTTTCGATGAAAACTTTGTCACAACTGCCAATTCATTTTTCAGATAGCGATCAAAAAGTTTTAGCTACTTATTGGGGAGTTTCTAGCTTTGATAATTTAGGCAATTCAGCAGTTAGCGATTTAAGCTCAATTAACTTAGGTTCTTTTACTGACTCATTAAATTCTTTAGGTGGAGCTTTTGCCAATTTAACTACTTCAGCTACCAAGAGTTATGGTGCTTCTGGCAGTGGTTCTAGTGGTGGATTTTCAGGCGGTGGAGGCGGAGGCGGTGGAGGCGGTGGAGGCGGAGCAGGTTGATGTTTTGCTTTTTTAATTTATAATTCATTTTTGTAATGTCAAATTTTAATTTAAACAACACTACTACCACTGCTTAAAACGCGGGGTATTTTTTGTTGTTTAAAAATGAAGAAACCCCGCCAAGAGCGGGATTTTTTGTTCTTAGAAGAGATAGTCTTTCGCAAAATACTAAAAAAACAAGTAAAATAACAATAATTAAAATCAAGAAAGATCTTATGCAAAAATCAATCGACCAATTGTTTCTGATGCGTCACAGTGCGGAGCATGTCCTGACTATGGTCATGGAAAAACTTTACGGTAGTGACGAAAAAAACAATCCAGTAATTATCAAAGCCATGGGTCCAGCCATTGACGATGGTTTTTATTTTGACTTTGATATCTCCGAAAGTGCCAGAGAAAAAGGCCTGAAAATTACTGAACAAGATTTGCCAAAACTTGAAAAAGAAATGCGCAAGTTGATTCAACAGAGTTTATTAATGGAAAGAGTAGAAGTTTCTCTTAGTGTAGCAAGACAAATTTTTGCCAATAATTCATACAAACAAGAATTGCTAGATGGTTTGGAAAATGCTGAAGATTTTGAGTTAAGTGAGTCGGTGAGTGATGGCAAATCGATGGTTAAACATCAAATGATAGAGAGAAATCCAGAGAAAATTACTTTGTATTTAACTGGCCGAGCCGAACAAATTGAAGCAGATAAAAAATTGATTGCTGGTTTGGAAATGATGTCTAATCACGATCGGGCCAGTATCAAATTAAGTTCTTTTGTCGATTTATGTAAAGGTCCTCATGTGGCTAAAATTTCGGAAATCAAAGTTTTTAAATTACTCAGCATCGCTGGTGCTTATTGGCGAGGGAATGAAAAAAATAAAATGCTAACTCGTATTTATGGCACAGCTTTTGCTTCACAAGCAGACTTAGATGACTTTTTAGCTAAAAGAAAAATGGCTGAAGAGCGCAATCATCGCAAAATTGGTAAAGAAATGGAGCTTTTTGCTATCATTCCAGAGATTGGACAGGGCTTGCCAATATGGTTACCAAATGGTTATGCGATGCGCAGAGTCTTAGAAGATTATATGATGAAAATGGAACGCCGTTTCGGATACGTTCATATTCTGACCCCTCATTTAAATAAAAAAGAATTATTTGAAACATCAGGACATTTAGGCTTTTATGCAGACAGTATGTACCCACCTTTAACTTATGAAGAAAAAGATGATTCGGGTAAAACTGAAAACGCAGAGGAAGTTTATTATCCCAAACCAATGAACTGTCCAGCTGGCATGATGGTCTACAAATTGAAAAATCATAGCTATCGTGAATTGCCAATCAAAATGGGTGAATTTGGTACGGTTTATCGTCGCGAAAAATCTGGCGAACTTCATGGTTTGCAAAGAGTGCGTGGCTTTACGCAAAATGATGCTCATATTTTCTGTACACCAGAGCAATTGAAGGATCAATTCAAAGAAGTGATGAAAATGTTAGACATCTTTTATAAAGATATGGGTTTTGATAATTATCATTTCCGCCTTTCAATTTCAGATCCAGATAAAGAAAAGTTCAAAGCTTGCGGCAAACGCAGTGATTGGGAAAAAGCTGAAAACATCATGCGCGAAATTCTCAATGAAGCTGGTGTGCAGTATATAGAAGCTAAAGGCGAAGCAGCTTTTTATGGTCCTAAACTTGACGTTCAAGCAGTGAATGTTTTTGGCAAAGAGGACAGTATTTCCACGATTCAAGTGGATTTTAATTTACCAGAGCGTTTTGATATCACTTATATAGATGAAAAAGGTGAGAAACAGCGTCCTTTTGTAATTCATCGTGCTTTGATTGGTTCTTTTGAACGTTTCTTTGCATTCTTAATTGAGCAACATGGTGGAGATTTTCCAGTTTGGTTTGCTCCAATGCAGGTCAAAATTTTACCAATTGCCGATCGTCATCTCGACTATGCGCAAAAAATTATGGACCAATTATTAAATCAGGATATTAGAGTAGAAATTGATGACCGCTCCGAGCGTTTGCAAGCCAAAATTCGTGCCAGCGAGGTAGCTAGAGTGCCATTAATGCTTATTATTGGTGATAGCGAAATCGAAGCCAATAAAGTCGGCATACGTGTCCGCGGGAAAGCTCGTGAAAGAGCAGAAGCATTGATCAAAAATGGCGAATTAAAAGCAGAATTAAGTCAAAGTGGCGATTTAGGTGCACAAGATTTAAGTTTGTTAGATAAATTTTT
>CAZBVY010000010.1:0-14644 GCA_964495475.1 uncultured Pseudomonadales bacterium | reverse complement strand
GAAGCTATTTAAACATTTGGATACGGACGCGGGGTCATAACCCGCCATCTCCACAGTTTTTCATTAGAACAAATAATTTACCCTTGTTCTTTACTCATCAAAAATTCTCTAATCTTATTATTATTAACGTCTCTTGGTTTACTACCATCTGGAGGACCAACTAAACCAATTTCATATAATTGATCAAGAATTCTGGCTGCACGAGCATAACCAACGGACAAGCGACGTTGAATTAAGGACGATGAAGCTTTATCAGCAGTTAAAAACAAACGAGCAGCTTCAACGCACTTATCATCAATATCATTTCCGCTAGAATCCATGCCCATACTACCACCGCTAACTTTATTAGATTGATATTTATTAAGAATTTCTTCTTCGTAATTAGGTTTCTGACCCTGAGATTTTAGGAAACTGATTAAATTATTGGTTTCTCCTGCACTGACAAAAGTACCCTGCACACGAGACGGCTTGGGTTTGTCTGGAGCTTGAAATAACATATCACCACGACCAAGTAATTTCTCTGCTCCCGGGCTATCTAGGATGACACGACTATCCATCATTGAAGCAACGTTAAAGGCAATACGAGTAGGTACATTAGCTTTAATCAAACCAGTTAAAACATCTACTGAAGGACGTTGAGTGGCTAAAACTAGATGAATACCCACAGCACGAGCCATTTGTGCGATACGAGTAACACTTTCCTCAACTTCAGAAGGAGCAAAAAGCATTACATCAGCCAATTCATCAATCACAATGATAATGTTAGGCATAGTGGCTAAACCAGCTAATTCATTGTATTCATTAATATTTTTAACCCCCACTTCGGACAACATTTTGTAGCGTTGATCCATAGTTTGACACGCCCATTTAAGCGCTGAAACAACTTTATTTGGTTCCACAATCACTGGAGTTAAAAGATGAGGAATATCGTTATAACCAGTTAATTCAACACGTTTTGGATCAACTAAAATAAATTTAACTTCTTCAGGAGTAGCTCTAAAAAGAATAGAGCACATAAAGGAATTGATACAAACTGATTTACCAGATCCAGTCGAACCGGCAATTAATAAGTGAGGCATAGCTGCAATATCAACAATGGCAGGATTTCCAGCTACATCAATACCAAGTGCTACAGCTAATTTAGACTTGTGTTTTTTCATGGCTGGAGCTGAAAGCATGGTTTTAAGAGTCACATATTCGGCACTGCGATTTGGCACTTCTACACCCACTAAGTTACGACCAGGAATTGGTGCTTCGATACGAATTTGGCCAGTTGGAGCAGAAAGAGCTAAAGCTAAATCAGTAGAAAGAGCTGTAATTTTGGATAAACGAGTACCCTTATTAATTTCCAAAGCATATTGAGTAACGGCTGGACCGGGATTATATTCCACTACTTTGGCACTAATACCAAAAGAATCTAGCGTATTCTCAATAATACTGGCATTACCTTTAACATCTCCGCGGTCAGCTTTGCCACCAGATTTTTGAGAAAGCAATGAAAGAGGTGGGTAATCCCACATCATTGGCACAGAAGAAGCATTGAGAGCTTCTTGATGATCTAAATTAGAACTTGCAACTTCTTTCTTAACCTCATCCTCAATAATAGCTTTAGCAGAACTATTATCCTGTTCAATTTCTTTCTGAAAAGCTTCTCCTGTTTTTAAATCTTTATCTTTATGAAAACCAAAGCCAAAATTAGGAATAGAAAAACCCTTAGCTTTAATAATTTCTTTTTCTGAAACTTGATCGGCAAAAATATCTTTTTTAGGTAATTTATCTTTATCTTCATGTTTAAATAATTTTCCAATTATAGAAAATAGTTCTAATAAAGAAGATTGAGAAAGAATTAAAACACCAATTAGGGTGATAGCAATAAAAAAAGCATAAGATCCAGATTCTGTCAGCAATCTGGCAAAATTATTAAAAATACTTAAACCAATTTGACCACTTTTAGTTAAGCCCATCGTGCCTAACATTAATAAAATCGTGCCAAGAAGAATGGTTGGTTTGGACCAAGCGTGTTTACTACGCAACATGACTAGTCCTGCAGAAATAAAAACAAAAGGTAAAAAAAGCATCGATAAACCAAATTTCAAAGATAAGAGATCATTGATAAAAACCAATAATTGTCCCTGACCAGTAAAGGAAATAATGACCAATAAACCAAGTAACATCAATAAAACTGCCACCACGGAATAGCTAGTATCGGTGCGCATTTTAAGACGAATAGCTTTGCGTTTTTTTCTTTTACTTTGTTTAAAAAATTTAGCCATAATAAAGACTTTATTTATATTATTATAGGATATAACACAAAACACCCATCAGAGTCAAGTGTCTCACACTCTATTTAAGAGGAAAAAGACCTGACTTGCAAGAGTTGCTACATTTCTATAAAAACAGGGACGATGATTGGTTCTCGGCGAATAACTTTATAAAGTTTTTTAGCCAAACGACGTTCAATCTTTTTCTTCAAATCATCATCTTTAATTTTTTGCTTTTCTTCACCCACTATTTCTGCAGTTTTTTGTTTAATGAACTGAATAACTTCATCAGCTTCTTTCATGAACACAAAACCTCTAGAAACAACTTTCATTTCCATAAAATCAAATTGGCCTGCAATTCTTGGGATTACCAAAACAATGATACCTGCCTTAGATAATGAAAGTCTGTCAGATAATACGATTGGACCAACATCACCAATGCCCAAGCCATCAACTGCTTTGGCATTCAATAGAACTTCGTCAACAACTTTGATATCAGTTTCATCGATACCCAGCACTTCCCCTGATTTTGGTAATAAAATATGACGATTATCATAATTTAAAACTTTGGCCACGTTCTTCTTAAAAAGAGCGCGATGACGATCTGCTCCACCAATTGGCATTAAATATTTTGCTGACAAAGTTTGGGCCAATTCCTTTTGTTCTGGACAACTGGCATGACCAGAAGCATGAACGCCACGATTGATTTCTGGATAAACTACATCCACTCCATTGGCAGATAGTTCGTCAATGGCTGCGTAATAATTAATTTCATTACCAGGAATTACATTGGCAGAAAAAATAACTTTATCTTCAGGAGCAATTTGAATAATACGATGCTCGCCGTAAACGGCTCGCACTAATGAAGAACCTTCTTGTCCCTGACTACCTGCAATGATCACACATAATTTATTATCAGGAACTTCACTAATGTGGTTTTTGTCAACTTGAGTTCCAGGTTTCAAATGTAATTTTTTTAATAATACAGCCACAGTCACGTTTTGTTCTACACTGCGACCTACAAAAACTACTTGACGACCAATTTGCTCACAAACGTTAATTACTTGCTGAATACGATGGATATGAGAGCTCATTAAAGTCACTAAAATCTTGCCCTTAACATTAGCCATTTCTTCTTCTAAAGCCGTTGTAATAGCGGATTCAGATTTAGTCCAAACTGATTGTTCTACACGTAAACAATCAATTAAGGCTAATAAAATTCCTTGATCTGCCACTCTTTTGACCTCATCCATATCTGACAGCACACCATCTACCGGAGCCTTATCAAGTTTGAAATCACTACCATGATAAATTTTACCAATTGGTGTTTGAATAACGATATGTCTGGTATCTGGAACAGAATGAGTCATGGCGATTAATTCAAAGGAGAAATATTCACTCACTTTCACAATGTTTTTATCTGCAACAACTTGCACTTCACGATCAAGTTTTTTATCTAATAAACGATCTCTGGCAAAACCCGCTGTTAAAGGAGAACCATAAATAGGAAAGCTTGGTAAATCACCCAATAAATAAGGCAAAGCTCCAATATGATCATCATGACCGTGACTTAAAATCATGGCCACGATCTTAGCTCCTTTTTCTACTTGATCTTGTAAATAAGTAATATCAGGAATTAAGGTGTCAACTCCTGGCATGTACATATCAGGAAAACCAATGCCACAATCCACCAGCAAAATTTCATTTTCATACTGATAAACATACATGTTTTGTGTAACACCACCCATTCCACCTAAGGGAAGAAGTTTGAGTTTAGACATAATTTTTTCTTTCTTTCATTTCTGTGTTTTTAAATAATTTTTATAATAAAGCTTCTTTAACAATTTCTTTAAATTCTTCACCCTCTTTGGCTGTTTCTACAAAATCAATTACTTTCTTAATTTTAGCAAAATCCTTGATAAAAGATTCTTTAATTTTTGTGGCTCGAAGTGCAGCGGCTGGGTGATACATGGGCAAGATAAAAAATGTTTTTTCATTCCATTTAATTTTATGTAAACGACCGTGTACTTGAGAAACTTTAACATCTGGTAAGAATTTAGCCATGCTAAAACGACCCAAGGTGACTATTAGTTTTGGTTTAATGAGATTTATTTCAGCATCTAAATAAGGTTTAAAAGCTAAAATTTCATGTGGCAGTGGATCGCGATTATCTGGAGGTCTGACTTTAATAATATTACTGATATAAACTTGACTTGCTTGTAAATCACTTTCTGCTAAAACTTTACGAAGTAATTGGCCAGAGCGACCTACAAAAGGTCTTCGCTCAACACTTTCATAATAACCAGGAGCTTCACCAATTAACATAACATTGGCTGACTCATTACCTTCTCCGTGAACTAAATCTGTAACTTTTTCTACTAGAGGAAATTTTTGATAGTTTTTTTCTAGATCAGCTTTGAGTGTGTTTAAATCAGTAAAATACATTAAAAATATTATATCAAGAAAAAAACTTAGTAAGATGGTAAGAAAATTTTATAATTATCTGGGCCAATTTCTACTTTATTATATTTTCCTTCAACAATAATGCGTGCTGCTTTGCGTGCTGCGCCCTGAATTGTACGTTGTAAAGTACGGATACCAGCATCAAAGCCAAGTGGACGCACCATTTTAGACCACATTTCTTCACGAATAACAAATTGATCAGATTTTAAACCAACTTCTTTTAAAACTTTGGGCATAACATATTGTTTGGCAATGGCGATTTTTTCTTCGTCGGTGTAGGAAGGCATGTCAATCTTTTCCATACGATCCATGACAGCAGTGGCAATTTTACGGGTATTATTAGCTGTTGCTAAGAAAATTGCTTGAGAAAGATCAATTGGATAATTAATGTAGTCATCTGTAAAAGCATGGTTTTGAGCCGGATCTAACAACTCAACTAAAACACCCATGATATCCATATTTACATCTTCAGCAGCACGATCAATTTCGTCCAGCAAGATAATTGGATTCATCACTCCTGCACTACAAACTCCTTTTAAAACTTTGCCTGGCTCAGAACCCAAAAGTAAGCGCGAATTTCCTCTTAATTCTTTAGCACTGCCCATACCGCCAAAAGGAATACGCACTAATTTACGACCCAAAGCTTCGGCTAAAGAATAAGCAAAAGTAGTTTTTCCAGTTCCTACTAAACCAACTAAAAGTAAAATTGGAGCAGAAAATTTATCATCTTGAAGATTATTTTTTTGTAAATTAAGTACAGCTAAATACTCTAAAAATCTATTTTTTACCTCCTGCATGCCAAAATGGTGCTGATTAAAAATCTCTTGAGCTTGATTGATATCCAACGTATCTTCTGTTTTTTTACCAAAAGGAATGCGCAAACACCAATCAATGTAATGAGAAACTTTTTCATATTTCTCATCATAGTTACCGAGTTCTACACTACGCTCTAAAGCAATAATTTCTTTTTTAAGCTGATAGCGCATCTCATCAGGCAATTCGCCTTGTTCAATTTTTGCCGATAAACCAGCAATTTCTTGATTAAGAAGTTCGCGAAAATCTGACATATTTTTATAAAAAATTAATCTTTATATTTAATTGCAGTGCCCAAACCAATCAACAACAAAGCTAAAGCAACCATTAAAAAAGTATTTTCTGTTGCTCCGGCACTTGGTAAAGCGCTAGTAGTGCTAGTTCTAACAGTGGTGGGAGTAGCAGTTGGTGTAGTAGTGGGGATAGCGGAAGTAGAACTAATGGTTAAAGTAAAATTCAAGCTGGTTTGACTTGGAGAACTTATTACTGCAGTGTGACTATCATAAGTTAAGTTTGATAAATAAGTGGACCATTCACCGTTTTGATTAGCTGTGGCGTTATAGGTAACATCATCAATTTTAATAGCTACTGAACTTGATGCCGTAGATAAACCATAAAGACTAAATGAACGAAGATTATAAGTATAAGCAGAAACAGTAGAACCAATTCCTTTATTTGTTAAATCAGTCGTACCTATTCTAGTTAACTCTAAGGCACGAGCTACGCCGGGAAATAATAAGGTAAAAGACAAAAAAGATAAAAGAAAAAATAACTTTTTCATATAACTAGTTTATTAAACACTAAATCTTAGTCTTTGTTAACTCTAAGATTTGTGTTTTACGAAGTAAGCCCAACTTACCTCCAAAATAAGCTACCACATTACCAGCATTTTTCACTCCCCACGATATGGCGGTTGGTACATCATTTCCAAAGAAAATAGCAGACACATAAGCAGAGGCAAAAGCATCACCTGCACCAGTACTATCTGTAAAAGATTCTGCTTCGCCCACATATTCAAAAGTTTTTTTACCAAAAATGTGTACTTCACCACCTTCTTTGCCTTTGGTAATCACTACTTGTGGAAAATTAAGTAAAATTTCTTCATGTAGGGGTTCTACTAAGGCCCATTCTTCTTGATTAACAAAAAATATTTCACAAGGAATTTGAGCAATTTCAAATTTCTCTTCAACTAATAATTGCAATTCTTTTTTGCCAGGATTCCAAGACATTTTAGTTTCCTGATTATTATTTAAAACCTTAAATATTTTAGCTAAAGTTTCTTGATTGCCACCAATACTAGAAAGATGTATCCATTTACTTTTAGCTAACCAAAAAGCAGGAATATCGAAAGGATCCAACATAGAAGCCGCTCCGCGATGAACCATTATTACTCGCTCTGAATTTTTAGCTACTAAAGCAACAGACCCGCCAGTTTTTTCTAATTTTTCTTGAATTAATAAATTAGTAACTACCCCTTCTTTTTGAAAATCATCAGTAATTAAACTAGCAAAAGCATCTCGACCTGTTTCAGAAATGACAGCCGTATGTAAACCCAATCTAGCAAAAGCCACAGCAGTGTTGCTGGCGCCACCCCCAGTAACAATGTGGAAATCTGAAAGTTCTAATTTATCGCCATAAGTTAAAATTTGACGATCACCATCACGATCAGCCTCCAAATCATCAGATTTGATAAAAATATCAAGCAATGATGAACCAATAGAAATAATGTCAAACATAATGGGCAGACTTTCTTTCTATATCTTAGCCTAAAAGTTAAGTTAATTTCAAGCGACGAGCAGACATTTCTTCTTCAAAAATACGCAGTGCTATTTTAAATTCATCAAGATTATCTACAATTCTATAAACCTGAGCTTCTTTATAACCAATTAAAAAATGTTTATGCACTACATCCATAAATTCACGCCAAAATTCTCCATATAAAATTAATGGTTTGTGATTGCCATAATAAAGATGTGCTAACAACCAAGCCGTAGACCATTCACTTAAAGTACCAGTTCCTCCTTTAAAACACACAAATAAATCAGCGTTATCCATTAAACTAAACATTCTTTCAATGTAATTAGCTGTTTTTATTTCTTTATCAGCTACATTTTGATCAGCTCGACCTTCAAATTCTGGTAAATTTTCTGGGTAAAAAGTCACCACTAAAGTTTTACCGCCCCCTGCTTTAGCTCCTTTAGTTGCCGCTTCCATTACTCCTGGTCCACCACCATTAATCACAGTTTTTCCTTTTTTCGCCACATGTTTAGCTGCTTCGTAAGCAGCTTCATAAACAGGATCAGTTTCACTAATGTCGGCACTGCCATAAAAAGCAATTTTATTAATTCTAAAAAAATGATTGGCTTTAGGGATAGAAACTTTTTTGTTATTTGACATAAGATAAAAATTCTTCGACAGCTTGTTTATAATTCAAAGCATTATTAAAAGCAGAATTAACAGTTACTCCATCAATACCACTCGCTTGCAACTTAGTGATATTTTTTTGATTGACTCCACCATCCACAAAAATTTTCATGGGTTCATTTTTAAGGATTTTTTGCCGAACAGTTTTGATTTTTTCAAACAAAAAAGCATTTTGTTCTTGGCCAGATGTACCTGCCTCAACTCCTAAAAGGAGAATCGCATCCATCCATTCCCAACTATTTTCATCAATTGATTCTATTGGAGTAAATAAATTTAAAGCTAATCCAGCTCTCCATTCTTGTTTTTTTACTTCTTCTAAAAAAGCCTCTTGATAAGTCATTTTTTCAATTTGACCAAAGACAGCTCGAATCGGTAAATGTCGACAATGCTCTTCCAACTCCCAAACATAATCCATGGGTTCTTCGGTCATTAAATGAAAATCAATTTGTAAATTTCCAAAATCTATATCAACTAAATCTTGAGGAGTAAAAGTGTGATTATCGGCAAAAATTCCATCGACAATGTCAATTTGAATTACTTCAAGTAAATTACTGCTTTTTGCTAATTCAATTTGTTTCTTGGCTAATTCCAAATTACCAGTCAAAACATTGGCGCTTACGTCTAAATTCATTTTTCCTTTTTATTGTGATTAACGATTTTCGTAATTTATAATTTGATTAATTCTTCTATTGTGTCTTTCACTTGAATCTTGTGGTGTTTTCATAAAAATCTCAAAGAAACTGATCATTTCTAAAAGAGATAGCTGATCACCACTAAAAGCAATAACGTTGGCATGATTGTGACTTTTGGCATGAATAGCAATTTTTTCATTATAAATTTCCACAGCCCTGATCTCTTTAATTTTATTAGCAGCTATCACCATCCCAGAACCAGATCTACATAGTAAAATTCCTAAACTATCATTTGTTGGTTCAGACTTAACTTTTTCTGCAACATTAAAAGCAATCAATGGATAATCATCAATTGGATTATTAACAAAAGCACCACAATCTTCTATTTCAAGATTTTGATAATTACGATTGATGTATTCTTTAAATTTTTCTTTTAGTTCAAAGCCACCATGATCAGCGCCAAGATAAATTTTCATAACTATAATATATCATTAGAGACAAGAAAAAGCCCCGCTTATAAGCGGGGCTATTTTTTTACAAAAAAGTAAAGAAGATTATTTCTTCTTCAAAACTGGCATGCCAGTTCTGCTGGTTTCAACTACTTGGTAAGCAGCTGGAACAGCACTTAAAGAACCCTCGCGGACATCACGAGCAAAGAAGTAGATAGTTTGAACTCTACCGTTCTTCAAAGTGACATCTCTGGTGTGAAGGTAATAGGTTTGACCCTTTGAGTTTGTGTAACTATAGGCGTTGGCCATATGGTAACCCTTCTTTCTCTATATTCCATAGAGAATAATTTTTATTAATAGACTTATTAATTAATGTAAGTCTGCTTTAAGATTAGCATACTTGACTAGCTAATCAAGAAGCAATTTTCATTTTTATATATCAATGTGCATCAAAAAAGATCAATTTTAATTTTAATTCGCCTCTGGTTTCAAAATTTCTGCTTGCAACAAAATATCTTCCAACATTAAATCAGAAGCTTTACTGATCAAAACCTTAACTGGAAGAACATCATCGGAAACCATAGCACTACCTATGTAGCCAGCTTTAGAATATTTAAGATTAAACACTCTTTTCTTAGCTTCACCGCTACTATCTGTCAACCAAACAGCATATTCTTCTTTAGAGTTTGGTAAATTAGCAGTGACGGTAAAACTTAATTTATCATCTTTAATTTGATAACGTAATTCTCCTACAGCTTGATCAACACCGACCATATTTAACATTTTGTAATCAGTAGCTCCCTTGATAATACTGTCTTGCACTTGAGCTGGTAAACTTTCTACTTCTAACTGTGAATCTAATAAACTGACTGGTGCTTCAGCGGTTTTACCTTTATACCAACGAGCAAACATCACTACTACCAAAATAATGGCAATTAGTGGAAAAAGATAAGGAAGAAGATTCTGCAGTTTTTTTGACATATTTCCTTGCAATAAGTATTACTATGATCCCATTTTGCCGAGAAAGTTTTACTTTGTCAAGTCACAGTCTGGATTAATATTTTCTTTATAAACTTTATACCAGAGACCAATGGCAACTTTGGCAATGTTTTCGTATTCATCAGTACGATTAGTAAAATTATTAGTTAAAAAGCCAATCATACCTGCTTTTTTACGTAAATCAGGATCATTTAAATGTTTGCCCAAAACAGGACCCATTTCTTCACCAGATAATAACAATTTAGCTAGAAACTCTGGTAAAGGAAAACGTGCTCCATTACTAAAATAGCTTTGATTGTTTTTATCTATGGCAACTGCCCAAACAGTTGACCAAAGCTCTTGATCATTTTTTGCAAAAGAAGGTTTAAAAACTCCACCCTCTAATCCTATGCATAAAACGTCTTCATTTGAATTAATTAATTTTTGCTTTAAAGCTAAAAAACGAGTTGCTTGCGCACGATTCAAAGCACCCTGTCTGGTTTCCTCATCACTCATTGGCTGAGCAGATACACCGCTATCAACTTCTAAACCCTTGACTATGGAGTTTGGGAAAAAATCTTTAATAGCATGAACAACAGCATTAATCTTAACAGGATTTTTGGAAGCAACTAAAAATTTCATGAATAGTTTTTGAATTTTATGAAAGCTTGTTTGATGATGTCCAAAACAAAAGCACCCTTAACACCACCAAAATCATAATTAACTAAATCAACTTCTTTAACCCAAGCTTGTTCTTGATGCTCATCAGAAATTTTAATTTCATTTTGATTGGTCTCATCATAATTAATTAGCCAACCACAAATAATGGAAAAGATTTGTTTCTCTTGATCAAAATATGTAGAGAAATGCACCAATTTATCTAAATTTAAAGTATTTGTATCTATTACCAAGGAAGTTTCTTCAAAAATCTCTCTTTTAATGTCTCCTAAATGAAGATTGGCGGAAGATGCTTGATTTTGATCTGGCCATTCACTATTTCCTCCAGGTAAATCCCAACAAGAAGGTCTAGAAAAAGAATCTGGGCTACGTTTTAAAAGCAAAATTTCTGCACCAAATTCTCCTTCGCGCACAATGGCTGCTTTTTGTAAAAGTTTCACATTTTCGGTTAATTGATTTTTGATAAACATAATTTTATTCTCTCAAGAATGATTTAGCTTGGCAAGTTCAAAAGCTTTAATTGATTCTTTAAAAACATCTTTCAGCATTTCTTTTTTATATTTTTCCTTTAAATCAACTAAAGAAAACCAAGAAATTTCTCTAGATTCACCTTCCCGTGGTTGAATTTTCAAAGGACCGATGAGTTTAACTAAATAGCAAAAATTCAAATGTTTTTCACAACCTTTTGGCCACAAATTATAGGGAGTAAAGTTTTTTTCATTTTTTTGAGCAGACAGACGTCTTTCATAATTTTCTTTACAAATCCAATGTTCATTAATAGCAAAAGGTAATGGATGAAATGAATCCTGATCATTTGAAAAATTAGATAACTTTTCATAAGCACTATAAACTTTAACCTTGAGTCCGGTTTCTTCTAAAAATTCTCTTTCTGCTGCAAGATGAGGAAGTTCGTTTTCATCGATATGTCCACCAGGACTAAGCCACTTATTTAGTTTTTTATGCTTAATTAAAAGAATCTTTTCTTGATAAATTAAATGAGCTGAAGCTGTCAAACAAATCCTAGGAATCATTTCAGTGGATTATATCAGACTCATTTGCGTACCATTGGCTTTAGAACTAACAAAAGAAAAATCAACTGGTGCTTCAATTAAACGATTCCACTTGTTGCGAAACTTCACTTTACCATTTTTCAAACCATAATCATAAACATCTCTAGTTACTTCTACATCTCGTAAACAATATTTTTTTAAAGCCTCAAAATTACCAGACTTATAATAACGAATAGCATCAAGGCCATCACCGCTTTTACCTGATCCCAAAGTTTCTTTAGCTACAGCATCTAAGCCAATACGATGACCAACACTTTTTTTAATACGGTCCATCACATCTAAAGTAGGAATTTTACTGATATCAGCTCGATAATAAGGAATAAAAGTAGGCATATCAAATCCATCGATATTAAAACCTACTACCACGTCTGCTTGCTCTAAAAGAGGAAATAAGTTTGGCAAATCTTTTTCAAAATAAGATTGCATTTCACCTTTTTGTGAACGATCACTGCGCACACAAACCCCCACAAAAGAAATGCCTAATTTTTCAGGAAAATAACCCCCAACATCATCAAAAATTTGTTTAGTCTCAACATCGAGAATAACTTCAAGCATAAACCAACATACTAAAACAATTTTTAAACAAAGTCTATGATTTATTTAAAGCACGTTGGTAACGCTCTTCAATTTTTTGCCAATCTAAAACCTGCCAAACTGCTTCTAAATACTCTGGACGACGATTCTGATATTTTAAATAATAAGCATGTTCCCAAACATCAATGCCCATCAATGGATAATGTTTGTTAAGTAATGGCGAATCTTGATTAGGTAATGAATAAATAGCCAATTCTTTTTTTTCATCAACTACCAACCAAGCCCATCCTGCTCCAAAATGCTTAATAGCTAAATCAGTAAATTGAGTTTTAAATTCAGCAAAAGAAGAAAATTTTTGAGCGATGGCATTGGCTAAAACACCCACTGCTTCTTTAGGTCCAGTTGGTGATAATGTTTCCCACAAAATATTATGATGAACAAAACCACCACCATGATTTTTAATTGCAGTTTGAATATCTGCTGGAATATCTTTTTCCATTAAATTTGAAAATTGCCAAAGCAAATCCTCTGCCTCTGGTTTTGCTAGGTGAGGGTAATTGGTTAAAGCAGCATTAAATTTATCTAAATAAGCTTGATGATGTTTATCATGATGGAGCTTCATGGTTTCCGCATCAAAATAAGGCTCCAAGGCTTCATAAGCGTAGGATAAATTTGCTAATTGATACATATGTAAATCCTTCTTTGTAATTTGTTAATACATATAGATGGTAATCTATATGTTTATCTAAATCAAGTCTGATTTACAAAATCTTTAATTATCGGCCAAATTTCTGGACGATCTTTAGCAATAGTCAAATTAGTTAACAGCCAACCCAATGGATCACCGCCATCTAAATACTTACCTGGCGGTGTATAAACTAATACCGGTTCTGTTTTGGCCAAAGTTTGTAAACTGTCAGTAATATACATTTCTCCTGATTGAGGATTAATAGTTTGTTTATCCAAAATTGGCCATATTTCTTTACTAAAAATATACTTACTAATATTAACTAAATTGGAAGGTGCTAATCCAAGTTGTGGTTTTTCCACAATTTCTTCTAAAAATTTTAGCTCTCCCACTTGATGACTCTTAATCACTCCATATTTACTTAAAACTTCGTTAGGTTTTTGAACACAAGTTAACAAAGCTTTGGCATTGGACATTGCAAAAGTATCGATCATGTTTGCAATCACGCTTTTTTCTTCTGATTGATAAAGAAAATCATCGCCCATTAAAACTAAAAAAGCATCTTCATTTTGCACATAATCTTTGGCTAACATAACTGGAATAGCAGTCCCATAAGGATCGTTGTCTTTTTGTTTGACAAAGTAAAAATTAGCTTGCTTATGCAAATCAGCAATTTGTTCATACAAATGTAATTTATTGAATTTTTTTAAATATTCATATAAACGTTGATTTTCTCTGTAATAATGCATCACTTGATAATTATGTTCACCAACCACAAAAATAATGTCTTCGATACCTGCTTTGACACAATCTTCTACTACATAATCTATTAGTGGCCTATTTAAAACAGGCAACATTTCTTTTTGAATAGTTTTGGTAATAGGTAAAAAACGAGTGCCAAAACCGGCACAAGTTATAATTGCTTTTTTAATTTTCATAAAACTAAACTCTCTGAGGCAATTCTATTAAGTTCTATTAAACGATCTCTAACGGTCGTATTAAAATATTTTTGGATACCTTCTAAATTTAGGCTTTGATTTTCCAAACGATATGTACCGAGTTCTTTCCACAAAACTTGAGAAAGATAATATCCTTTAGCTCCATTTTCCATAGCCATGCGAAATTTTTCTTTAAATTGTTCATAGCTATCTGTTTCATTAGCCATGATTAAACAAGGTATATCTAATTCACTAATAACAGTAGCCATCGCTAATGGATCAGACGGATTTTGAATGACTAGAATGTCTGCAAACGACCTTAATTCTTGAACCGTTAATAATTGCTCATTATCAAAAGAAAATTCTATTGACTCGCTTTTTGAAGTAGTCATTTGATTTGGATCGTAAATTTTTAGTTTGAGTAAAAAATCGATATTTAAAATTTTGGAATATTCTCTAATTTCAGCTAATAATTGTTTCTTTTCAATCGCCCTTTGTTCCTGTGGGTAATAATTTAACTCCAACTTAGCCAAAGCATAATTGTTACTAATTTCTTCCAAACTAAAATTAGGAAATAAAATAGGTAGGTTATAAGGTAAGTTTTCTTTATCTTGTTCTAAGCGAATTAAAGCTCCCGCTTTTTTAGCTTTTTTAGCTAAGAATTTAAAAGTATAAATTGGATCAAAAACTACACCAGTTGTTTCTTCACTTAATTG